>DASXXY010000262.1:0-5099 GCA_036502805.1 Gaiellales bacterium
CGGAAGGGGCGCGTGTGCGCCCTTCCGGATCATAGGCGCCCGCCTCGACGGCTCGCGGCGTCTGACGGCGCCGGGCGCCCGGGCTGCCGCTCCGGCCCTTCGCGGTAGCCTGTCCGCGCCATGACCGACGCCCCGGAGATCGAGGAGCCGCAGCCGACGGCCCCGGGGCTCCTGCCCGCGCCGGTGAAGGCGCGCGCGCTCGCGGGGATCATCGACCTCGTGCCCTGCGACATCCTGCTCGGCGTGCTGGCGTGGCGCTTCGCGGGCACCGGCATCTTCGTCGGCCTCGTGATCGCGGCCGCGCTGCTCGGGGCGTGCGAGGCGCGCGGCGGGCAGACGCCGGGCAAGCGCCTGACCGGCCTCGAGGTGCGCTACCTGGACGGGACGCCGTGCGACCTGCGCGCGGCGATCATCCGCAACGGGTTCCGCCTGCTCGACTGGTTCCCCGGCATCTACATGATCGGCGGCTTCAACATCGCGAGCAACAAGCGCCGCCAGCGACTCGGCGATCAGGCGGCGGGCACGTCGGTCTACCGCGTCGGCGACCTCGTGACAGCCGCGGAAGCCGGCGCGAGCTGAGCGCGCTCGGCTCGCGACAGCGCCGGAATGGCGCTTGAAACTCGTTTCATTCGGCTATCGTGCGCTATCGATGGCGATTCGGACGGGCGGACACGCATGACCGGCGCCGAGTTCGTGCACCCCGACACGGCGTCCGCGCCGACCCCGCACGAGGCCCTGCGCCTGTGGGTCGAGGAGTGGGCCGGGGTGCTCGAGCCCGAGCGCGTCCACTGGTGCGACGGCTCGGACGACGAGCACGACGCGCTCTGCGCGGGCCTCGTCGACGCGGGGACGTTCACGCGCCTCGACGACGAGCTGCGCCCCGGCTCGTACTGGGCGCGCTCCGACCCGGGCGACGTCGCGCGCGTCGAGAACCGCACGTTCATCTGCAGCGAGCGCGAGGGCGACGCCGGCCCGACCAACAACTGGCGCGACCCCGCCGCGATGAAGAGCGAGCTGCTGGCGCTCTACGCGGGCGCCATGCGCGGCCGCACGCTCTACGTCGTGCCGTTCTCGATGGGCCCGCTGGGCTCGCCGATCGCGCACATCGGCGTGCAGCTGACGGACTCGGCCTACGTCGCCGTCTCGATGCGCGCGATGACGCGCATGGGCACGGCCGCGCTCGCGCAGCTCGGCGACGACGGCGAGTTCGTGCCGTGCGTGCACTCGCTCGGCGCGCCGCTCGCGCCCGGCCAGGCGGATGTGCCGTGGCCGTGTAACAGCACGAAGGCGATCGCGCACTTCCCGGCGACGCGCGAGATCTGGTCCTACGGCTCGGGCTACGGCGGCAACGCCCTGCTCGGCAAGAAGTGCTTCGCGCTGCGCATCGCGTCCGTGATGGCGCACGAGCAGGGCTGGCTCGCCGAGCACATGCTGATCCTCAAGCTGACCTCGCCGGCCGGCGCCGTGCACTACATCGCCGGCGCGTTCCCCTCGGCGTGCGGCAAGTCGAACCTCGCGATGCTCGTGCCGACCGTGCCCGGGTGGACGGTCGAGACGATCGGCGACGACATCGCCTGGATGCGCTTCGGCGACGACGGCCGCCTCTACGCGATCAATCCCGAGGCCGGCTTCTTCGGCGTCGCGCCCGGCACCGGCTTCGCGACGAACCCGAACGCGATGGCCTCGCTGTGGGGCAACACCGTGTTCACGAACACCGCGCTGACGCCGGGCGGCGACGTCTGGTGGGAGGGCATGACGCCCGAGCCGCCGCCCGCGCTGACCGACTGGCTCGGCGAGCCCTGGACGCCCGCGTCCGGGCGGCCCGCCGCGCACCCGAACGCGCGCTTCACGGTGCCCGCGGCGCAGTGCCCGTCGATCGCGCCCGAGTGGGAGGATCCCGCGGGCGTGCCGATCTCGGCGATCCTCTTCGGCGGGCGCCGCGCCTCCACGGTGCCGCTCGTCTACGAGGCGCGCGACTGGGAGCACGGCGTGTTCGTCGGCGCCACGATGGCCTCCGAGACGACGGCCGCGGCGGCCGGCGCGGTCGGCAACCTGCGCCGCGACCCCTTCGCGATGGTGCCGTTCTGCGGGTACCACATGGGCGACTACTTCGCGCACTGGCTGGCGCTCGGCGCGTCGGCGCCGAACCCCTCGGCGCTGCCGCGCATCTTCCAGGTCAACTGGTTCCGCAAGGGGCAGGACAACCGCTTCCTGTGGCCGGGCTTCGGCGAGAACAGCCGCGTGCTCGCGTGGATCGCCGAGCGCTGCGAGGGCGTCGCCGGCGCCGTCGAGTCGCCGATCGGCCTGCTGCCCGCGGAGGGCTCGCTGCCCGTCGAGAACCTCGAGCTCTCGCCGGCCGCACTGGCCGCACTGCTCGCGGTCGACGTCGCCGGCTGGCAGGCGGAGCTCGCGAGCACGGCCGAGCACCTGGCGACGTTCGGGGATCGGCTCCCCGCGGAGCTGAACCGGCAGCTCGAGGATCTGCGCGCGCGGCTCGCCGCGGCCGGCGGCGCCTGAGGGCGCCTCCGCGAGTGCGCGCCGACGCGGTGGCGATCATTTAGCCTGGCGCGCATGCCTCATCGCGTGACATTGATCCCCGGAGACGGGATCGGACCCGAGCTCTCCGAAGCCACCCGCCGCGTGCTCGAGGCGACGGGGGTCGAGTTCGACTGGGACGTGCGGGAGGCCGGCGCGGACGTCATGGCCAAGCACGGGGGCAACCCCCTGCCCGACTCGGTGATCGAGTCGATCGCGCATACCGGCGTCGCCATCAAGGGCCCGATCACGACGCCCGTGGGCACCGGGTTCCGCTCCGTCAACGTCGCGCTGCGCAAGGCGCTCGACCTGTTCGCGCAGGTGCGCCCGTGCAAGAGCTACGCGGGCGTGCGCTCGCGCTACGCCGACGTCGACCTCGTGATCGTGCGCGAGAACACGGAGGACCTCTACGCGGGCATCGAGTTCGAGGAGGGCACCGAGAACTGCGCCGTCCTGCGCGACACGATCCAGAAGCTCTCGGGCGCCCAGATCCGCGAGGACGCCGGCATCTCGATCAAGCCGATCTCGATCGAGGGCACCCGCCGCGTCGTCAAGTTCGCGCTCGACTACGCACGCGCGGAGGGACGCCGCAAGGTCACGGTCGTCCACAAGGCCAACATCATGAAGCACACCGACGGCCTCTGGCTGCGCGTCGCGCGCGAGGTCGCCGAGGACTACACGGACATCGAGTTCGAGGACCGGATCGTCGACAACATGTGCATGCAGCTCGTGCAGAAGCCCGAGCTGTACGACGTCATGGTGCTGCCGAACCTCTACGGCGACATCGTCTCCGACCTCTGCGCCGGCCTCGTCGGCGGCCTCGGCGTCGCTCCGGGCGCGAACTACGGCCGCGAGACGGCGCTGTTCGAGCCCACGCACGGCTCGGCCCCCAAGTACGCCGGCCAGAACAAGGCCAACCCCACCGCGATGATGCTCTCCGGCGTGCTCATGCTGCGCCATCTCGGCGAGCGCGACGCGGCCGACCGCATGGAGGGCGCCATCGCCTCCGTGATCGCGGCGGGCAAGGACGTCACCTACGACCTCAAGCCCAAGGCCGACGATCCGACTGCCGTCGGCACGTCGCAGTTCGCCGACGCAGTCATCGCCCAGCTGCGGCAGTAGGCGAGGGCCCCGGGCGCGTGACGGCCGGGAGCGCGCCATGACGGAACGGCTCGGAGTCAGCCGGCGCGGGGCGCTCGCCGCGGTCGCGTTCGTGCTCGTCGCCTGGCTGCTCGCGCTCGCCGACATCCTGCCGTCCGCGCACCGCTGGTTCGCCGTGCTGCTCGTGCCGGCGCTGATCTACCGGCGACCGCGCGCGTACGTCCGCGACTTCGCGCCCTTCGGCGTGGGCGTGCTCGTGTACGAGTGGGCGCGCACGCTCGCGCACCGCATCAACCCGCACCCCTTCTACGCGCCCCAGATCGACGTCGACAAGGTCATCGGGCTCGGGCGGATCCCCACCGTGAGGCTCCAGGGCTGGCTCTACGGCGGGCACCCGCGCCTCTTCGAGCGCGTGCTCGACAGCGTGCACGACTGGTACTTCGGCGTGCTGCTGGCGACGCTCTTCCTGCTCTGGCTCGACAGCCGGCGCGAGTACCTGCGCGCCGCGGCGGCGGCGCTCGGCTGCGCGTTCGCGGCCGTGATCGGCTTCGTCGCCTTCCCCGCCGCGCCGCCCTGGCTCGCGGCCTGCCACCACCTCGCCGGACCGCTCGATCGCATCCGCGAGCACGGGCACCAGTGCCCGCGGGCGCTCACGGACCCGTCGCTCGTCTCGCGCCTCTTCGACGACAACCCGGTCGCGGCGATCCCGTCGCTGCACGGCGCCTGGTCGACGCTCGCGGCGCTGATCCTGTGGCGCTGGCGGCCACGGCTGTGGCCGCTCGGCGTCGCCTACGCCTGCCTGCAGCAGTTCGCCGTCGTCTACCTCGGCGAGCACTACGTCGTCGACATCCTGATCGGCGACGCGCTGGCGGTGCTGATGTGGTGGCTCTCGGGCCGCTACCTGCTCGGCCCGCGCAGCGCCGGCGCTCAGGCGCGCGCGCGCGCGATCAGCGACAGCATCTCGTAGGCCACGTTGGCCGCGAGCAGCGCCGTGATCTGACCCGGGCCGTCGTACTGCGGCGCGACCTCGACGACGTCGAGCGCCCGGAAGTCGAGCCCGTGCAGGGCGCGCACGTACTCGAGCGCCTCGGCCGACGTCGGCCCGCCCACCTCGGGCGTGCCGGTGCCCGGGCAGTAGGCCGGATCGAGGAAGTCGACGTCGAACGTGAAGAACACCGGCCCGCCGCCGAGCCGCTCGCGCACGAGCTCGCCGTAGGCCGCCGGCCCGAGCTCGCGCAGCTCGAGCCAGGGCAGGATCGTCATCCCGAGGTCGCGCGAGACCTGGTAGTCGCCGGGCCCGTAGAGCGAGCCCCGCATGCCGGCCTGCACGCAGCGCGCCGGGTCGAGCAGGCCCTCCTCGCAGGCGCGCTTGAAGACCGTGCCGTGGTTGTAGGGCTTGCCGAAGTAGGAGTCCCAGACGTCGTGGTGGGCGTCCAGGTGCACGAGCCCGAGCGGGCCGTGCA
>DASXXY010000263.1:0-5641 GCA_036502805.1 Gaiellales bacterium
GTAGAGCACGTCAGGCACGTACGAGGCCTCGACCTGGCGTCGCACGTCGGCCTCGTCGCGCCGCTCCTCCTCGGCGAGGCCGGCGATCGAGTGGCTCGGACTCCGCACCGCCAGGGGGTCGGGCCACGTCGCGGGCTCCCAGAGCCGGCTGCGCACGAAGGCCTTGCCGCAATGGCTGAAGACCTGGTGCACCGCGACGTCGACGACGAACCACGGCCGCCGGCCGTCGACCTCGCAGGCGGCGAGCAGCGCGGGATCGCGCGTGAGCCGGGCGAAGCCGTTGACGCGCAGCGTCTCCGAGATGCCGGGCACGACGAAGAGCAGGCCGATGCCGGGGCGGTCGACGATGTTCTGCACGCCGTCGAAGCGGCGGTTGCCGGGGAAATCGGGAACCAGCAGCCGCGTCGCCGAGAGCGTGCGCACGAAGCCCGCCGGGCCGCCCTTCGGGCCCGCGTCGCACGACCCGTCCGCGCCCGTCGTCGCCATCACGAGCAGCGGTGTGGAGCCGATGAAGTCGCGCGCGCGCTGATCGAGCTCCGGCGCCTCCTTGGCGATCACGCGCGGGAGCGGCTCGCCGACGAGCTCCCAGAGCTGCTCGGTCGCGGTGATCGCGTGCGGATCGACGCTCGTCACCCGGCCAGTCTACCGCCGAGGCGCCGGTTCCCCTGCTCGGGGGATATCGGGTTTGGCATGTCCGGGAGTTACTGGCGCCCTACCGCACGACCCGACGGAATCCGATTTCAGACACCACAGGGAGGCTCGTAATGCGCACCATGATTGCACGGCTCCGCGCGCTCGCAGAGCGCGAGAACGGCCAGTCGATGGCCGAGTACGCGGTCGTTCTCGCTGTCATCAGCATTGCCGCGATTGCGGCGCTCGTCGTCCTTGGCAGCAACATCAGCGACGCGCTCAACACGGTGGCAGTGCTGGTCTGAGCACGCGCTCTGCACGTGCGAGCCACGCGGCTCGCGTCCTCTTCCTGTGCGAACGAGAGAGGCGCCGGATCGGCGCCTCTCTCCTGTTTTCCCCCGTGCATACTGCCGGGCATGGAAGCATCGTCCGCGCCACCCGCATCCGTCTGGCCCGGCCTCGTCTACGACGATGCGCATGCCGCGGTGCGCTTCCTGGCGAGCGCGTTCGGCTTCGAGCAGCGGTTGCTCGTGCCCGGCGTGGAGGAGGGTCACGTCGCGCACGCCGAGCTCGCGTGGCCCGAGGGCGGCGGCGTCATGCTCGGCAGCGCGAACCGCCTCGACAGCATCGCCTCGCAGCGCCCCACCGGCGTCGCGGCGACGTACGTCGTGACGGCTGAGCCCGATGCGCTCTACGAGCGCGCGATGGCGGCGGGGGCCGAGCTCGTGGAGGGCCTGCGCGACGAGGAGTACGGCTCGCGCGGTTTCAGCGTGCGCGACCCCGAGGGCAACATCTGGAGCTTCGGCACCTACCGCGGCGCGGCGGCCGGATGAGCGGAGATCTCCACCTCACCTACCTCAACCGGCCCGACGTCGAGGCGCTCGCGCTGACCGACGACGAGATCCTCGGCGCCGTCGAGGCCGGGCTGCGTGCCCAGGGCAGCGGCGAGACGGTGATCGAGCCCCGCATGCACCTGCGGCCGGACGAGTCGTTCCGCGGACACTTCAACGTGCTGCGCGGCTACATCGCGCCGCTCGCGCTGGCGGGCGTGAAGGTCGTCGGCGACTACGTGGACAACTACCGGCGCGGGTTGCCGTCCGAGAACGGCCTGCTGACGCTCTACGACCCGCGCACGGGCGTGCCTCAGGCCGTGATCGACGCCGCGGGGCTGACGGACATGCGCACGGGAGCCGTGACTGCGCTCGGCGCGCGTCGGCTCGCGCGGCCGGATTCCCGTGTGCTCGGGCACATCGGCGCGCGCGGCACGGCCTATTGGAACGTGCGCCTGCTCGCGCACCTCTTCGAGCTCGACGAGATCCGCGTGCACTCGCGCCGCGCGGAGAGCCGCGAGGCCTTCGCGGCGCAGCTCGAGCGCGATCTCGGTCGCCCGGTGCGTGTCTGCGACGACTGGGAGTCGGTCGTCCGCGGCGCCGACATCGTCGTCGAGGCGGCGCGGCTCGAGCAGCCGGAGCCGCTGCTGCGCACGGAGTGGGTCCAGCCCGGCGCGCTGGTCGTGCCCTACGGCACGATGAGCGCGGTCGAGCTCTCGCTCACGGACATCATGGACAAGCTCGTCGTCGACGACTGGGGCCAGTGCCGCAGCGGGCCGTTCGGGTCGCTGCGCGCGCACGTCGAGGCCGGCAAGCTCTCCGAGCAGACGCTGCACGCCGAGCTCGGCGAGATCGTGGCCGGCCGCAAGCCGGGCCGCGAGAGCGCCGCCGAGACGATCCTGTTCTGGCACCGCGGGCTCAGCCTGAGCGACATCGCGCTCGGCCATGCGATGCTCGAGAAGGCCGCCCGCCTCGGCATCGGGCAGCGGCTGCTGTACGCCTGAGCGGCGCTGCCGGCGACGTCGAGGCCCGCGCTCGGTGGAGTCCTCGACGTCTGGCAGCCGCAGAGCCTAGCCGTCCGTCGCGTGAGCCGAACGGCATCTCGCCGTAGGTTGGCGCCATGCGAATCGGGCTCATCGCGGTGCTCGTCGTGCTCGCAGCCGCGCTCGCCCCGGCGGTCGCGGCGGCCGCGCAACCGGTCACCTGGCCGAGCGCGGCCGACGTGCTCGCGAGCACGCCGACGCTCGGCGCCAAGGACGCGAGCTGCATCGCCGGCTACTACGACCGCCGGCTCTCGCGCGCGGCCTGGTACACGCCCTACTACGCGCTCACGGCGCGGCAGAAGCTCGTCACCGACAAGGGCTTCGAGCACTGCATGACGCTCGCCGAGCGCACGGCGCTGATCGCGCACGAGGACACGCGCTCGCTCGGCAAGCACACGGCCGAGATCGGCTGCTCGGCACGCGCGATGGCGCGCCGCACGAGCGCGCACCTGCTCTCGATCACCTCCCGCGTGCAGGCGATCGCCGACAACGACGCCGTCTACCGCAGCTGCAAGCTGATCGGGGCCGTCTACGCCTCGCTCGCGAGGTCGACCGAGCTGCGGCTGACGCCTGCCGAGCAGGCGTGCGCGAACCGCGCGGGCTCCGCCGACCCGCTGCGCAGCCGCGCCAAGCAGCCGACCGTGAAGCAGCGGACGGCGATCGGGAAGGTCTTCGACGCATGCGTCGGCCGGGCCTCGGAGCAGGCCATGTGGGAGCGCCTGCTGAAGGACTTCCGGCCCGCGCGCGCGGTGGACTGCATCGCCAGGCGCTCCGTCGCGATCACGTTCGTCACCTTCTTCGGCAGCCGCAGCGGGCTGCAGCGCGCCACCAAGCAGGCCGCCGCGCACTGCGTCCTCGCCGCGACCGGCGGCAGCTAGCCGGCTCGCGGCTCAGCGCGCCGCGACGCGTACCGGCGCGGGGGCGCGCAGATCCGTCAGCGCGGCCGGCCCGGCATAGCGCGCGAGCATCGACGCGACGGCGTCGACGGCCGTGCGCAGCCGCTCCTGCGGCGGCCCCTGGAGTTCGGCCCAGGGCTTGCCCGACTCCTCGGCGTGGCGCCGGTAGGTCGCGGCCATGAAGCGCCGCGTGTCGCCGTCGTAGCGCAGGCCGGTCGTGTCCATCTGGAACGGGGTGTCGATGCTCGTCAGCAGGTAGAGGTCGTACTGCCGCAGGTAGGCGTCGAGCTCGGGCGCCCGGTAGCCCACGTAGAGCTCGTGGAAGAGCGACGTCGCGAACGCGTCCGTGTCGACGATCGCGATGCGGTTCGCGTAGCGCGCGGCGCGGTCCTCGTTCCAGTTCTGGCGCTTCGAGATGATCTCGAAGTCGGGCGTCGTCCAGACGTAGCGCAGGCGGTCGGGCAGCGTCTCGGTGTAGTCGCGGCCGTACTCCGGCACCCAGACCGTCGCGAGCGCATCCGCGAGGTCGCGCGCGACCGTCGTCTTGCCGGTGCTCTCGGCGCCGAGCACGCAGACGCGGCGCACGACCGACGCGCGCGTGCCGCCGGGCAGCTGATCGAGCGCGGCGAGCGCGTCGGCGCGCACGACGCGGGAGTCGATGCCGGACAGGCGGTCGATCTCGACGTGGCGCGTGCCGAGCGACGTGCTCCAGCCCTCGTGGCCGGCGCCCGTGAAGCAGATGCCCGGCACCGAGCCGATGCGCGCGGCGACGGCCGCGACCGGGTCGTCGCCGTCCGCGACCGCGTGCACCTGAACCTGTGGGTGCTCCGCGAACGCGTCGCGGATCCAGCCGGTGCGCAGCTCCGGCGCCAGATCGTCGTCCGGGCCGTGCATGACGACGACGTCGAGCGCGTCGACGAGGCCGCGTGCGCGCTCGATGAGATGCTGGTGTCCGCGGTGGAACGGCGCGAACCGTCCGGCCGCCACTCCGCGCGACTCGGGGCTCGCCATGGGCGGAACGATGCCCGATGGGCGGGAGAGACGGCCCCGTACGGCATCATTGCGGCGTGGCCGGCCCGCGCATCATCATCGTCGGCGCGGGCGTCTACGGCCTCGCGGCCGCACGTCGCATGGCGCTCGCAGGCGCCGCTGTGACCGTGCTGGAGGCGCGCGAGGCGGGCGGGTCGTTCGCCGCCTCGGCGGGCTCCACTCGCGTCCTGCGCTTCGAGTACGGGCCCGACGCGCACTACACCGACATCGTGCTGCGCGCCCGCACGCAGTGGCGCGAGCTCGAGCGCCTGCTGGGCGAGACGCTCTACGACGAGACCGGCGTGCTGTGGTTCGCGGCCGAGGAGACGCAGTACCTCGCGGACTCGATCGCCACCGTCTCGGCGGCGGGGCTGCCGGTTCGCCTGCTCGAGCCGGCCGAGGTCGTGCGCCGGCACCCGGCGTTCTCGGCCGACGGCATCGCCGCCGTGCTCGAGGACGACGCGGGCGGCGTGCTGCACGCGCGGCGGGCGACGCTCGGGCTCGCGCGCCTCGCGGCGGCCGCCGGCGCCGAGCTGCGCGAGGGCGCCGCCGTGCGCGCCGTCGGCGACGGCGTCGTCGAGCTCGCCGACGGCACGAGCGAGCGCGCCGACCAGGTGCTCGTGGCGACGGGGGCGTGGACGAGCCGGCTGCTCGAGCTCCCGATCGGCTCGACGCAGCAGGTCAACGTCTACCTGCGCGTGCAGGCGGCCGGGCTGCCGGTCTGGATCTACGACCTCGACGTCTACGGACTGACCGACGACGGCGGCGCGGGCCTCAAGGTCGGCGGCCATGCGATCGGCGCCACCGTCGACCCCGACGATCCCGCCGCCCGCGAGGCGCCCGCCGCCGAGGTGCGGCGGCTCGCCGAGACCGCGCGCCGGCGGATGCCCGGCCTGCCCTGGCCGGCCGACGAGGAGATCCTGCGCGGCGCGGACGTGTGCTGCTACGCGCTGACGGCGAGCGAGGCGCCGATCATCGAGCGCATCGGCGAGCGCACGGTCGTCTGCGCCGGGTTCTCGGGGCACGGCTTCAAGTTCGCCTCGGCGCTCGGCCCGGCGGCCGGCGATCTCGTGCTGGGAGCGGAGCCGGAGATCGACCTGACGCCGTTCCGGCGCCCGCCCGTCGCGAGCTCCTAGGCCCAGCCCTCGCGCCAGTCGCGGCGGCGGCGCCAGGCCGCGGGCCACGTCGAGCCCTTGCTGCGCGCGACGCCGGC
>DASXXY010000264.1:0-4802 GCA_036502805.1 Gaiellales bacterium
CGGGCGAGCGCTCGCCCGCCCCCGCTGTTACGCGGCAGGCCCGGTGATCTAATCAACCGTATGGAGCGGCGGTCCGATATCGCTCTGATGCGGGCCGCTCGCAGCGACTCGCGCGCGTTCGGCGAGATCTACGCACGCCACGCCGTCGCCATCCACGGCTGGCTGCGGGGGCGCGTGGGCGAGCCTGCGGCGACCGACTTGACCGCCGAGACGTTCGCAGCGGCCTGGCAGGCGCGCACGCGCTTCCGCACCGACGCGGCCGACTCGGTCGCCCCGTGGCTGTACGGGATCGCGCTCAACCAGTACCGCTCCTACCAGCGCGCGAACCGCGTCGAGACGACCGCGCGCGCCAAGCTGGGGATGCCACAGACCTACGCGGGAGCGATCGAGATCGACGACGCCGACGACCGCCTCTCCGCCGAGCAGGCGCGCCGCGAGCTGCGCAACGCGCTCGGCGATCTCACCGCCGAGCAGCGGCGCGCGCTCGAGCTGCGCGTGATCGACGACCTGCGCTTCGCCGAGATCGCCGAGCAGATGTCCTCGAGCGAGCCGACGGCGCGGATGCGCGTGATGCGCGCCCTGCGCGCGCTGCGCTCCGGCATGGACGGCGGGGAGGTGACGCCATGAGCGCGCTGCCCTCGAACCTCGCGCTGATCGCGGAGGATCTCGCCCGCGCGACGCAGATCGACGCGCGCAGGGCCCGCAGGCGCCGGCGCGTCGCGACGTACGCGATCGCGTTCGCACTGCTCGCGCTCACCGCGACGGCAGCCGTCGCCGCGGGCTGGCTGTTCGGCGGCGAGACGCCGGTCGTGCGCGTCGTGCCGTCGCTCGGCGGCTCGCCGCTGCCCGTCACGATCGTGCCGGGCGGCCGCGACACGAGCGCGCAGGACGTGACGCGACTCGTGGCGCAGCATCGCGCGCAGCAGCCGGGCCGCGAGGGCTCGCCACCGCTCGGCCAGGCGAGCGCGGGCACGGAGCAGACGCTGCTCGACGGGCTCGGACCCGAGAGCCGCTCGCTGAGCTCCACGGCCACGACGAGCGGAGGCGTCTGCATCACGCTCACCGGATTCGGCACGCAATGCGTACCGACGTTCGTGCAGGGCCAGGACGTCGTCTGGTTCTTCCGCTCGACCGCCGATCGCACGACGGCCGTCTGGGGCATCGTCACCGACGCCGTGGCCGGCGTCGACGTCGTCACGGCGAGCGGCTCGACGATGACGGCGGAGATCGGCAACGGCGGCTTCTACGCAGAGCTCGGCGACGGCTCGCCGGCCCGCCTCGTCATCCACCTCCGCGATGGCACGTCGGAGACCGTCACGCCGCTCCCCTGCCCGATCACGACCCCCGACTGCACCTCGTAGGACGTCCCCCAGACGCACGATCGAACGGAACGGAACGATGCCCCAGAACAACAGCAACGCAACCGGCGCCGCCACCGGCGCCGCGCCCGGGCAGCGGCTCGAGCGGATCGCGACGGGACTGCGCTCCGCCCGGCTGCGCGCCGGGCTCGACGAGCGGCGCGTCGTCGAGCTCCTCGCCCGCCAGGGCCTCGAGGTCTCCCTGCAGACGCTGCTGCGCTGGGAGGAGTCGGGGCTGATCCACGTCGACGCCGCCGTCCAGCTCGCGGACGCCTACGGCACGACGCTCGACATGCTCGCGGGGCGCCGTGCGTACGCGCCGCGGCACCCCAACGACGACCTCCCGCCCGCTCCGCGGAGCGCCTGGTGATGCGCTACCACGTGCACTGCGGGACGACCAGCATCCTCCACCGCGACCTCGACGAGCTCGCGCGCCGGCTGCAGGATGCGATCCAGGACGCCGGCTACATCCGCGAGCCGACGATCACGAGCCAGGCGCTCACGCGGCGCCTGATCCTCTCGGCCTACATCGACTCCGACGATGCGGGCACCGCGATGGCGATCGCGCGCAGCGTGCTGCTCAGCCACCTCTACGAGCACGGCCCGGAGTACCGCCGCGTCGGCATCCACCACACCGACGCGACGCCCGCCGGCACGGGCGCGTGACGCCGCGGGGCACGCGGCGCCCGGGCCCTCCCCTCTAGACTCGCCGCCTGTGGGGCGCCTGACGAGCCATCTGGATACCCGCAGCGATACGTTCGTGCGGGGCGGGGAGCGCATGCGCGCCCTCTGCGACGAGCTGGACGCGCGGCTCGCGCGGGCGCGCGAGGGCGGCGGCGCGGCCTCGCTCGAGCGCCACCGCGGCCGCGGCAAGCTGCCCGTGCGCGAGCGCATCGACCTCCTGCTCGACCCCGACACGGCCTGGCTCGAGCTCTCGCCGCTCGCGGCCCTCGGCATCTACGACGACGAGGCGCCCGGCGCCGGCCTCGTCACCGGGATCGGCACCGTGTGCGGCCGTGAGTGCGTGATCGTCGCGAACGACGCGACCGTCAAGGGCGGCTCGTACTTCCCGCTGACCGTGAAGAAGCACCTGCGCGCGCAGGAGATCGCGCTCGAGAACCGCCTCCCGTGCATCTACCTCGTCGACTCGGGCGGCGCCTACCTGCCGCTGCAGGCCGAGGTGTTCCCCGACCGCGACCACTTCGGGCGCATCTTCTACAACCAGGCGCGCATGTCGGCCGACGGCATCCCGCAGCTCGCCGCCGTGATGGGCTCGTGCACCGCCGGGGGCGCCTACGTGCCGGCGATGTGCGACCAGAGCATCATCGTGCAGGGCACCGGGACGATCTTCCTCGCGGGGCCGCCGCTCGTGAAGGCCGCGACGGGCGAGGAGGTCACGGCCGAGGAGCTCGGCGGCGGCGACGTGCACGCGCGCATCTCGGGCGTCGCCGATGCCCTCGCGAGCTCGGACGAGCACGCGCTCGCGCTGCTGCGCGAGGCCGTCGCCGGCCTCGGCACGCCGCCGGCGCCGTCGCTGACCGCGCTCGCGCCCGAGCAGCCCGCGTACGACCCCGACGAGCTCGCCGGCGTCATCCCGGCCGACGAGCGCACGCCGTTCGACGTGCGCGAGGTGATCGCGCGGATCGTCGACGGCTCGCGCTTCGCGGAGTTCAAGCCGCTCTACGGCGACACGCTCGTGTGCGGCTTCGCGCACATCTGGGGCTATCCCGTCGCGATCGTCGCGAACAACGGCATCCTCTTCTCGGAGTCGGCGCTCAAGGGCTCGCACTTCGTCCAGCTCGCCTGCCAGCGCAAGATCCCGCTCGTCTTCCTGCAGAACATCACGGGCTTCATGGTCGGCAAGGCCTACGAGCACGGCGGCATCGCGAAGGATGGCGCGAAGCTCGTGATGGCCGTGGCCTGCGCGCAGGTGCCCAAGCTCACGGTCGTGATCGGCGGCTCCTACGGCGCCGGCAACTACGGCATGTGCGGGCGCGCATTCGGGCCGCGCCTGCTCTTCATGTGGCCGAACGCGCGCATCTCCGTGATGGGCGCGAGGCAGGCCGCCGAGACGCTGCTGACGGTGCGCCTGGACGCGCTGCACGCGCGCGGCGAGGAGCTGGACGAGGACGCGCGGACCGCGTTCACGCAGCCGATCGTCGAGCGCTACGAGCACGAGGGCGCGGCCGCGTACTCGACGGCTCGCCTCTGGGACGACGGCATCATCGACCCGCGCGACACGCGCCGCGTGCTGGCGCTCGGGCTCGCCGCCGCCGCCCGCGCTCCGATCCCCGAGCCGCGCTTCGGCGTGTTCCGGATGTGAGCGGCCTCAGCGTCGAGCGCGACGACGGCATCGCGCGCGTCTGGCTCGACCGCCCCGAGCGGCGCAACGCGCTCGACGCAGCCCTGATCGCGGCCGTGACCGAGACCTTCACGTCGCTGGCCGCCGACGAGACGCTGCGCGGGATCGTGCTCGCCGGCCGCGGTCCGTCGTTCTGCGCGGGCGGCGACCTCGACTGGATGCGCGCCTCCGGCGAGCTGCCCTACGAGCGCAACGTCGCCGACGCCGAGCTGGCGGCCGCCATGTTCTCGGCCGTCGACGCCTGCCCGGTGCCCGTCGTCGCGCGCGTCCACGGCGCGGCGATCGCCGGCGGCACGGGCCTCGCCTGCTGCTGCGACATCGTGCTCGCGCGCGACGACGCGCGCTTCGGCTTCAGCGAGGTGCGGCTCGGTCTCGTGCCGGCCACGATCGCGCCGTTCGCGCTCGCGCGCATCGGCCGCTCGCAGGCGCGCGCGCTGTTCCTGACCGGCGAGATCTTCGGCGCCGCCCACGCCCACGCGATCGGGCTCGTGCACGAGCTGCACGGCGACGACACGGCGCTCGACGGCGCGGTCGAGCGCGTCGCCGGCGCGCTGCGGCGCGCTGCGCCGGGTGCGCTGCGCGCCGCCAAGGCGCTGCTCGCCGAGCTGCGCGACGGCGATCCCGCCCCGCAGTCGCGCAGGGCGGCGCAGGTCATCGCCGAGCGGCGCGCCTCGGCCGAGGCGCGCGAGGGCATCGCCGCGTTCTTCGAGCGGCGGGAGCCGCGCTTTTGACCCCGCCGTTCGGGTGCGTCGCCGTCGCCTGCCGAGGCGAGATCGCGCTCCGCATCATCCGCGCCTGCCGCGAGCTCGGCATCCGCAGCCTCGCGCTCGTGGCCGCCGACGAGCGCGGCGCGATCGCCGAGCGCGAGGCCGACGCCGCCGCCGAGGTGCCGTCCTACCTGGACGCCGCGACGCTCGCCGTGACGGCCGTCGCCGGCGGCGCAGACGCGCTCCATCCCGGCTACGGCTTCCTCTCCGAGTCGGCCGCGCTCGCCGAGGCCTGCCAGGCCGCCGGCCTCGTGTTCGTCGGCCCTCCGCCGGCCGCGCTCGCGACGCTCGGCCGCAAGGACGCCGCGCGCGAGC
>DASXXY010000265.1:0-2912 GCA_036502805.1 Gaiellales bacterium
TCGCCGGCCGAGCCCGCTCCCGAGCTCGCGAGCGCGACGCCGATGCTCGCTCGCACCCGCACCGGGTGCGAGCCGACGCGCAGCGGCGCCACGAGCGCGCCGAGCACGCGCTCCGCGGCGCGCTGCGCCTCGACGGCCGTCGGGGCGTGCTCGAGCAGCACGGCGAACTCGTCGCCGCCGAGGCGCGCGGCGAGGTCGTCCTCGCGCAGCGAGGCGCGCAGGCGCTCGGCGACCGCCACGAGCAGCGCGTCGCCGGCGGCGTGGCCGAGCGTGTCGTTGACGGCCTTGAAGTCGTCGAGGTCGAGGAACATCACGGCCGGCGCGTTGTCGTCGCGCGCGAGCGCCGCATCGACGCGGAGCGAGAACTGCGAGCGGTTCGCGAGACCGGTCAGCGGGTCGTGGCGGGCCTCGTGGGCGAGCCGCTCCTTGAGCTCGGTCACGGCGGCAAGCGCGCGCGCCGCCTGGCCGCTCTCGAGCGCCCCGCCCGCATGTGCCCCGACGGCCTCGAGCAACCGGCGCTCGCGCACGCCGAAGGGCTCGGCGCGCTCCACCGAGAGCAGCCCGACGAGCCGCGTGTCGCCGCGCAGCGCGACCGCGACTGCGGCGGGCAGCCCGACGCCCGTCAGCCCCATGCGGCGATCGGCGCCGTCCTGCACGAGGTCGACGACGGCCGCGTGCGCGAGCTCGGCCAGCAGGCCGCGCTCGGCCGCCGTCGTGTCCGTCGTGAACGAGCGCCGTGCCCGCTCGCGGCCGTCCACCTGGGCACGCAGCACGCGGCCGTCGGCGGCCTGCAGGACGAGCGCCGCGCCGGCCGCGCCGACGAGCAGCCGGACGTGCTCGAGCAGGACTGCGGCAGCGGCCTCGGTGCCGGCCGCGGCGTGGACGTCGCGCATGATCGCGAGCAGCGAGTCCACCTCGGAGCGCTGGCGGCCTTCGCGCACGTGGGCGTGGTAGGCGAGCGCCAGGGCCGCGACCGGGACGGCCAGGACGAGCAGCCCGAAGAGCACCGGCGAGGGCAGGTCGACGACGTGCAGCGGGCTCGTGTGCGCCGCCAGCAGGCCCACGCAGAGCGCCGCCGCCGGCAGCGCGACCATGCCCACGACGAGCCAGGGGGCGAGGGCGCGGCGCCAAGCCGCGACCCGCGCCCTCACCGACCGCTCCTGCAGTCTCCGGTGGGGGTAGTCGCGGAATTCAGCAAGAAAGAAATAGCTGAAATGTGTTGCGTAGGACCCCTCGTCCGGGTGCCCTGAAGATCACTCCATCGGCTGCGGCTGCCGGTCCGTCGCCGAGCGCTAGGCCCCGCGCTGCGCGCGCACGAGCTCGGTCAGGCGCGGCAGCACCTGGTGCACGTCGCCGACGACCCCGAGGTCGCAGAAGTCGAAGATCGGCGCGTTCGCATCCTTGTTGATCGCGACGATCGTCTCCGCCCCGGCCATGCCGACCTTGTGCTGGATCGCGCCGGAGATGCCGCACGCGACGTACAGCCGCGGCGAGACGGTCTTGCCCGTCTGGCCGACCTGCGCGGCGTACGGGTACCAGCCCGCGTCGACCACGGCGCGCGTCGCGGCCACCTCGCCGCCGAGCGCCTTCGCGAGGTCCTCGCAGAGCGAGAACGCGTCCGGGCCGCCGAGACCGCGTCCGCCGGCGACGAGCACGTCGGCCTCGGAGATGTCCACCGCGGACGCCTCGGCGGCCTCGTGGCCGACGACGCGCGCGGCGCCCGACCAGTCCTGCACCGTCACGGGCACGCGCTCGACACCGGCGCTGCCGCTCGCGCCCTCGCTCGGCGCATACGTGTTGGCGCGCGCGACGATCACGCCGCGGTCGCCCGTCAGCGCACAGTGCGCGAGCACGGAGTCGCCGAGGCCGGGACGGCGCGTCACGAGGCGCCCGCCGTCGGCGTGCAGCTCGAGCGTGTCCACGATCAGCCCGGTGCCGAGGCGCGCGGCGAGCGCCGCCGCCACGTCCGAGGCGAGCACGCTGGCGCTCAGCAGCACGATCTCGTGCGGATGCGCCGCGAGCACGCCGGCGAGCGCGTCCACCATCGGCTGCGGCAGCGACTGCGCGAACGCGGCGTCGTCGCAGACGTAGACCGTGCGCGCCCCGTACCCGCCGAGCGCCGCGAGCTGCGCCTCGTCGAGAGCCTGGCCGCAGACGACGGCGTCGACCTGCGAGCCGAGCTCGCCGCCGAGGCGGGCGGCCTCCTCGAGGAGTCCGAGCGAGCTGGCGCCGACGGCGCCCTCGTGCTGCTCGCAGAAGACGAGGATGTCGCCCATCAGATGGCCTTCCGCTCGAGCAGGAACGCGACGATCTCCTCGGCCGAGCTGCCGCCGTCGTCCTCGATGCGACGTCCGCCCTGCTTGGCCTGCGGCGGCGTCAGCTCGAGCACCTCGGTGCCCGTGCCGGCCTCGACGCCGAGGTCGGCGAGCGCGATCGTCGTCTGGGGCTTCTTGCGCGCGCCCATGATCGCCTTGAGCGAGGCGTAGCGCGGCTCGTTGATCGCGTCCGAGACCGAGACGACGGCGGGCAGCGGCGCCTCGACGACGTCGTAGCCCGTCTCCGTCTGGCGCTTCGCGCGGATGCCGTCGCCGGTCAGCTCGAGGCGCGCGACCTGCGTCACGAGCGGGCGCTGCAGATGCTCGGCCACCGCCGCGGCCATGACGTAGGAGTCCGAGTCGGAGGCCTGCTGGCCGAGCAGCACGAGATCGGCGCCGAGGTGCTTCGCCGCCGCCGCGAGCACGCGCGCCGTGGCCGCGATGTCGGCGCCCTCGAGTGCGGGATCGGTCACGAGCAGCGCCTCGTCGGCGCCCAGCGAGAGCGCCTTGTGGAGCGTGCGCAGCGCGCCCTCCGGGCCCATGCAGAGCGCCGTGATGAGGCTGTCCTCGCCGGCTGCCCCCTCCTTGAGCCGCACG
>DASXXY010000266.1:0-10805 GCA_036502805.1 Gaiellales bacterium
CGTCGCGCACGGCATGCAGGCCGCCGTAGCGCCGGCCGACCCCCCGCAAGCGGAGGATCGGCGCGGCGCCGTCGGTGGTGGTCTGGTCGTTCAAGAGAGCTAGGACACGACCTTCGGGACCGTCTCCTTGCCGACCCACGGAAGCTTGCGCTTCGTGCAGGTCGGGGCCGTCGGGCCGGGTGCGGGAGTGGACGTGGAGAACGTGCCGCCGAACGTCTGCGTGACGCCGGGGACCGAGCCGACCGTCTTGACCGCCAGCTTGCCGTCCTTGGTGTAGAGCTGCTGGTAGAACGTGGTCAGGATGGCCTGGCGGTTCGCGTCGAGCTTGACGACGCCGTAGGGGCCGTTGATGACGACCTTCGCGAGCGCCTTCTGGAGCGGCTTCTGGCCGCCCGCGATATCGCCCTTGACCGCCTGCAGGCCCTTGATCAGGCCCCACGTGTTGATGTAGTAGCCGAACGTGAACGTGCTCGCGGCCTGCGGGGCGGCTGCGCCACCGGGCGGGATCTGCTTGAACCACTTGCCGATCACGTTGTTGGCGTAGTGCTTGGCCGCTGCCGTGTTGAGGTCGCCGGCCGTGCCTGCGCCGCCGACGTACGCGCCGGAGACGTCGGTCGAGAGGCTCTCGAACTCGCCCGGCGTGCCCCAGAACAGGTTGCCGATGAACTTCTTGCTGTCGATCTTGCCGTGCGCCTGCTCATAGGCCTTGAGGAACGGGATCAGGCCAGATCCGCCGACCGCGACGAACGTGCCGTCGACGTCGGTCTTGAGCTGCTGCGCGTAGGTCGAGTAGTCGGTGGTGTTGAGGGGCGGGAACACCCGCTGCGTGACGTTGCCGCCGACGGCGCAGAACTCCGCGATGAAGCCCGCGGCCGACGTCCAGCCGAAGCTGTAGTTGTCGGCGATGACCGCGGCCGTCTTCCAGCCGAGCTTGTTGTGCGCGAGGTCGCCGAGGCCGGCGTTCCACTGCGCACCGTCGCCGTTGAAGCGGAAGAAGTTCGGTGCGCGCACCTTGAGCGTCGTGTCCTGCGCACCGGCTGCGCCGTCGACGAAGGTCTTCGTCGGGTGCTGCTTGGCGTAGTTCGCGATCGCGACCGACTCATCGCCCGAGAGCGGGCCGATCATGATGTCGGCCTTGTTCTGCTCGACGATGCGGCGCGTCTCCTTGATGGCGAGATCGGCGTTGTCGCTGCCGCAGCCGACCGCGACGATCTTGATCGGGTGGCCGTTGATGGCACCGCCCGTGATCCCCTTGCGCGGATCGTTGGGATCCTTGGGCTTCGCGCCCGTGTACTCGGAGAGCGCGGCGTAGACGCCGGCCTGGTCCTGTGCGTCGAACGAGCCGAATGCACCCTTGCAGTCGGACATGACGCCGATCCTGATCGGCGTGGCGGCCGACGACGACGCATTGGCGACGCCTGTCAGCGCGGCGACCGCGATCGCCAGGCCGACGAGAGGCAACCCGAGCCTCCGCGACCGTAAGAGAATCCTCATCGACGCTCTCCTTCTGTTGTGTCGGTGAAGCCCCCGGGACATCCCGTGGGCCGTCCTACCCTTGCTGAGACGACGATTCGCCTCACAAGTCTGCGTTCGCCGGTGTCGGGGCGAGCGGGGATGTCCCGCCGCCCTCCGGCTTCCGGCGCCCGAGCAAGCCGAGAGCGCGCTCCCAGATGCCCATGAGGCCCGCGGGCGAGACGAGCACGATCGTCAGGAAGATCAATCCGACGACGGTGTCGAAGCGCGGGCCGATGAAGCTGATCGTCTGCAGGTAGTTGTTGATGACGACGTACACGAACGCGCCGAGCCAGGCGCCCTCGAGCCGGTAGAGGCCGCCGATCACCGCGATCGCGAGCACGTCGACCATCTGCCCGATGTCGATCGAGCTCGGGTCGATGTGCCCGTTCCACCACACGAAGAGGATGCCGCCGATCGACGAGATGAAGCCGGCGAAGCCGAACGCGAGCGTGCGGTGGAGCGCCACGTGGTAGCCCAGCGAGCTCATCCGCAGCGGGTCGTCGCGGATGCCCTGGAGGGCGAGCCCGAACGGCGTGCGCGTGACGTACTTGAAGAGCAGGTAGACGATCAGCGAGAGCGCGAGCGCGATGTAGTAGAGCTTGTTCTTGTTCGCGTCGGCCGAGCCGATGATGCTCGGCGGCGAGATGCCGCTGATGCCGCCGAAGCCCGAGACCTGCGTCACCTGCCCGAAGAAGAGATTCGCGATCACGCCGAACGTGAGCGTGATCATGAGGAAGTAGATGCCGACGCTGCGACACGCGAGCGCCCCGAAGACGAGCGCCATGCCGGTGCCGAAGAGCAGGCCGAGCACGACGCCGATCCACGGGTTCCAGCCGAGGTCGAGGCCCTTCGTGTTCGTCGTCGTCGCGTTGCCGAGCGCGAAGCCGGCGATGCCGTAGACCGCGACCTGCGCCAGGGAGACCATGCCGGCGAAGGCCGACAGGAACGTCAGGCTCGCGGCGATGATCCCGAGCAGCAGCACCTGCGTCAGCAGCGCGCTGACCCAGTAGGCCGAGAAGAGCAGCGGCGCGAGCAGCGCGATCGCGAGCACCGCGGCGCCGGCGACGCGATCCGGGGTGACCTGCCGCACGCTCATGCGGGACGCCCGTAGATCCCGAGCGGCCGCACCGCGAGCACGACCGCGAGCAGCACGAACGTCAGGATGATCGAGTAGTAGTTGTAGTCCGCCGGCAGGTACGCGGCCGAGAGGTTCGTCGTGAGGCCGAGCAGCAGTGAGCCGATCGCGGCGCCGCCGAGCGATCCCATGCCGCCGATGATCACGACGACGAGCGAGTTGAGCAGCCAGTTCGAGTCGACGCCGGGGGCGAGGCTGCCGAACGAGCCGCCGACGACGCCGCCCAGGCCGGCCAGCGCCGAGCCGACGAAGAACGCGACCGCGAAGGTGCGCTGGATGTTGATGCCGAGCGCGCTCACCATCGCGCGGTCGTCGACGCCGGCGCGGATGACCATGCCCGTGCGCGTCTTCTGCAGCCAGGCCCAGAGGCCCACGCCGATCACGATGGCGAGGCCGAGGATCAGCAGGCGCTCCTCCGAGTACTGGATGCCCTCGACGTGCAGGTTCACGAACTTGTCGACCGCGCCCGGCCACGTGATGCCCTCGGCGATGCCGCCGAAGTGGTCGAGCATCTGGTCGGCGAAGATGATCGAGAGCGCGATCGTGATCAGCGCCTGGCGCAGGTCCTCGCCCTGGTTCCAGCGCAGCAGCACCTGCTGCAGCACGACGCCGACGAGGCCGACGAGCAGGGTGCCGACGATGAACGGCACGACCCAGTTGACGACGCTGACCTGCGAGCTCGAGAGACCGAACGCGCCGCCCTGGCCGACGAGGTCGCGCTGCACGCGCAGCGCGATATAGCCGCCGAAGAGGAAGAACGAGCCGTGCGCCATGTTGACGACGCGCATGAGCCCGAAGATCAGCGTGAAGCCGCTGGCGACGACGAAGTAGAGGCCGGCGGCCGTGATGCCGTTGAGCATCACGATGATGAAGTCCTTGGGGTCGTCGACGGCCGTTCCGAACCCCATGTTGCTGCCGAGGAAGGCGATCCACGCGGTGGCGAAGATGCCGCATGCGATGGCCAGGCCCAGCCCGCCGACGCGCACGGTCCGGGCGAGCACGCGGGGGTTCAAGTGCGCATCCTCTGGTCGCCGCGGCCTGCGCGGGCGGCCTCCGCGGGCAGCGTCGCGACGCGCGCGACACCGCAGCGCAGCGGGCGTCGATTTGCAAAGGGCACCGGCATCGGCGCGCAGACGCTACAGCAAATGTCCCCGGAACGGCAAACGCGTTCCGCAGGGCGGAACAGCGGCTGGACGCCGCCGTGGCCACCGGACATACTCACGGCGTGTCTGCCGCGCGCATCCTGCGACTCGACGCGATCGCCCCGTTCGCGCTCGCCGACGGCGTGCGCGCACGCGCGCTCTTCGGCGACGACGCCATGCTCAATCTCGTCGAGCTCGACCCGGGCGCGATCGTGCCCGAGCACTCGCACCCGCACGAGCAGCTCGGCATCACGATCAGCGGCCTGATCGTGATGCTCTTCGACGGCGAGGAGCACCCGATGGCGCCCATGGAGGCGATGCACATCCCGTCCGGGGTCGTGCACGGCGCCTACGCGGGGCCCGAGGGCGCCGTCGTGCTCGACGTCTTCACGCCGATCCGCGAGGACTTCCGCGCGCTCGCAGGCGGCGCCGCGTAGATTCCGCCACGGTCACCGCCCCGCGAGCCCAGGAGGCAGCATGCCCATCATCCACCTCAAGATCTACGAGGCGCGTCTCACCGACGAGACCGAGCCCAAGCTGATCGAGGACTTCACGCAGGTGCTCGTCGACAACTTCGGCGAGGGCATCAAGCAGCACACGACGGTCATCCTCGAAGGCGTCAAGCCGAGCCGCTGGGGCGTCGCCGGCAAGAAGCTGTAGACGTGACGACCCCGGCAGGAAGGAACCGCACCGCATGAGCGCAGTCGAAGTCAACGCACCCGGAATGCTCGCCCTCGTGGCGGAGGACGCCGAGCTCGAGCAGATCGCCTCGGGCTGCACGTTCACCGAGGGGCCCGTGTGGACGAACCGCGACGGCGGCTCGCTGCTCTTCTCCGACATGCCGGGCGACACGCGCCGGCGCTGGACGGAGGCCGGCGGCGTCGAGGTGCTCGCGCACCCGTCGAACAAGGGCAACGGCCTCAGCTACGACCTCGAGGGTCGCCTGCTGATCTGCGAGCACGCGACCTCGAGCCTGATCCGCATCGAGTCCGACGGCTCGCGCACCGTGCTCGCCTCGCACTGGCAGGGCAAGGAGCTCAACAGCCCCAACGACGTCATCGTGGCCTCCGACGGCTCGATCATCTTCACCGACCCGCCCTACGGCCGCTGGCCCGGCTTCGGCGTCGAGCGCGAGCAGGAGCTCGACTTCTGCGGCGTCTACCGCGTCTCGCCCGCGGGCGAGCTCTCGCTGCTCGTCGACGACTTCCAGAAGCCGAACGGCCTCTGCTTCTCGCCCGACGAGCAGACGCTCTGGATCAACGACACCGACGGCGGTCACATCCGCCGCTTCTCGGTCGGCGCCGAGCATGCCCTGAGCGGCGGCGAGGTCATCTACCAGATGCAGGGCTTCAGCCTCGACGACGGCATCCCGGACGGCCAGAAGCTCGATGCCAGCGGCAACCTCTGGGTCTCCGGCCCGGGCGGCCTGCACGTCGTCACGGGCGAGGGCGAGCTGCTCGGCCGCATCCTCACGCCCGAGAACGTGGGCAACCAGGCCTGGGGCGGCGACGACTGGCAGACGCTCTTCATCTGCACCTCCTCGACGGTGCACACGCTGCGCACGACCGTTGCGGGCCATCGCACGCCGACCATGAAGTGAGGAACGGGAATGGCTGATCTCGACGCAATCGATCCCAAGCGCACGGTGCTGATGGTGCTCGACATGCACCGCGACGTGGTCGCCGACGACGGCGCCTCGAAGGACTCGGGCGCGCCCGAGCACGCGGCGTCCCAGAACGTCGTCGCGAACATCGTCACGCTGCTCGACGCGGCCCGCGCGAGCGGCACCGCCGTGCTCCACATCCACCACCGCAAGGGCAAGGGCGCGCGCCCGCACGGCGGCATGAGCCGCATGTTCCGGGGCCTCCGCGAGGGCGAGGGCTTCGACGCGGGCACGCGCGGCATGGAGGTCATGCCGGGCCTCGAGGCGCAGGGCGACGATCTCGTGATCGAGAAGGAGCGCGCGAGCGCGTTCGCGGGCACCGAGACCGACATCGTGCTGCGCGCGATGGCGATCGACACGCTCATCCTGACCGGCGCCTGGACGAACTTCTCGGTCGAGAGCACCGCGCGCCAGGCGACCGACATGGGCTACCGGGTGATCGTCGCGAGCGACGGGACGTCCTCGATCAGCCCCGAGTGGCACAGCGCGGCGATCGACTACGCGCTCACGTGGCTGTGCGAGATCGCGCCGTCGGCCGAGATCGCAGCGGCGCTCTGACGACGACGGAGGCCGCGACGACGATGCGGGTGCGCGCGGCGCTCTTCGAGGCGCCGGGCCGCCCGCTCGCCGTGCGCACGATCGACCTCGGCGGCCCGGGGCCGCGCGACGCGCTCGTGCGCATCGACGCGGTCGGCATCTGCGGCTCCGACCTCCACGTCGTCAAGGGCGAGTGGGTGCGGCCGCGGCCGATGGTGCTCGGCCACGAGGGCGCCGGCGTCGTCGAGGCGCTCGGCGCGGACGTCGCGGGCCTCGCCGTCGGCGACCGCGTGATCCTCTCGTGGGCACCGGCCTGCGGCGAGTGCGGCCCGTGCCGGGCGGGGCGCACGACCGCGTGCCTGCCGCTGCGCGCGGGCATCGGCGCCGGCACGCTGCCGGACGGCACGACGCGCCTCTCCGAGGACGGCGGGACGGTCTTCCGCATGACGGCCATCGGCGCGCTCGCCGAGCGCGTCGTCATGCCGGCGAGCGGCGTGCTCAAGCTGACGCACGAGCTGCCCGCGGCCGAGGCCGCGCTGCTCGGCTGCGCCGCCCTGACGGGCATCGGCGCCGCGCGCGGGGTGGCGGCCGGCGATGTCGTCGTCGTCATCGGCGCGGGCGGCGTCGGCCAGTTCTGCGTCCAGGGCGCGCGGCTGCGCGGTGCCGCGGCGATCGTCGCGGTGGATCCGCTGCCCGCGCGACGGGCGCTCGCACGCGCCGTCGGCGCGACCCACGACTGCGACCCCTCCGGGCTCGCCGAGCTGCTCGCAGCGCTCGCGCCCGACGGCGCCGACTGCGCGCTCGAGGCCGTCGGCTCGCCCGCGACCGCGGCCGCCGCGCTCGCGAGCGTGCGTCCCGGGGGCCGTGCCACGCTCGTCGGCATGCCGCCGGCCGGCGCGCGCCTCGATCTCGATCCGGCCGAGTTCACGAACCGCGAGAAGATCCTCACGGGCACCGTCTACGGCTCGGGCGACCCCGGCGAGGCGCTGCCCGCGCTGCTCGCCGACGTCGCCGCCGGCCGCGTCCTGCTGGCGCCGCTCGTCGGCCCGTCGTTCCCGCTCGAGCGCGCCGAGGAGGCCATCCAGGCCGCGCTGGCCGGCGAGCCCGGCCGCGTCATCGTCACTCCCCAGAGCTCCTGACCAGGAAAGGACTGCCTCATGCGCCGTGAGATCACCGCGCCCGGCGTCGCCGAGCCGCTCAGCCACTACTGCGACGCCGTCGAGGCGAACGGCTTCCTGTTCATCTCCGGCTGCCCCGCGACCGACGAGCACGGCGATCTCGTCGGCGGCGACGACACCGCGGCACAGTGCGCACAGGTGCTCCGCAACCTCGGCCTGATCCTCGCCGCGGCCGGCTGCGTGCCCGCCGACGTCGTGAAGGTCACCGTCTACCTGACCGACGTCGACGACCGCCCGCTGATCAACCCCCTGCGCCAGGCGTTCTTCGGCGAGTCGCGCCCCGCCAGCACGCTCGTCGGCGTGCGCGAGCTGCCCGTGCCCGGCATGCGCGTCGAGATCGAGGCGATCGCGGTGCTGCCGGACCGCTTCCACCGCTCGTAGCGGTCGCCGCCCGGCGCGCGACCTGAAGCGTTGCCCGCCACGCGCGGCGGGCCTGACCCCCGTGTTGCGGGCCTGACCCCCGTGTTGCGGATCGCTCCACGCAGCGGCGGGGCGACGCCACAGGCATCGCAGTCTCCCGTCGGGGCGGCTGAATGATCGGGGTCAGACCCCTCTCGTGCACGCGCCGACTCGTGTGTCCGGCACCTGCTCCGAGCGTGCGCGAGAGGGGTCTGACCCCGATCGTGCAGGTGTCGCGCCGCTCAGCCCCTACGCCGCGCGCACCGGGTTCGACAACACGCCGATCCCCGCGATCTCGACCTCGCAGCGGTACCCGGGCGCGAGCGCCACGTCGTCCGGCGGCACGATCCCGGTGCCCGTCAGCAGCACGGTTCCGGCCGGCAAGGGGTTCTCGCGCACGCACCAGGCCGCGAGCTCCTCGAAGCTGCGGTGCAGCGCGGAGGTGCTCGTCGCCGCCTCGCTGACGAGCGTCCCGGCCGCGTCCCAGACGCGCACGCCGATCGAGTACGGCAGGGCCGGATCGTCCGGCACCAGGACGGCGGGCCCGAGCGAGCAGCATGCGCTGAAGAGCTTGGCCTGCGGCAGGTAGAGCGGGTTCTCGGCCTCGATGTCGCGCGCGGTGAGATCGTTCCCGGCCGTCACGGCGATGATCGTGCCGTCGGCCTCGAGCACGAGGCCGAGCTCGGCCTCCGGCACCGTCCAGCGCGACTCCGTGCGCACCGCGACGGCCTCGCCCGGCCCGACGGTGCGCCGGCAGCCGGCGTCCTTGAGGAAGAGCTCGGGGCGCTCGGCGTCGTAGACGCGGTCGTAGACGTCCGCCGCGTGCTCGCTCTCGTCGACGCGCGCGCGGCGGCTGCTCTCGTACGTCACGCCCGCGGCCCAGATCTCCTCCGGCTGCAGCGGCGCCAGCAGCGGCAGCGGCGCGAGCGTGGCCGGGTCGTCCGCGACGTGCTCGCCCACCGCCTCGCCGGCGCACTGCGCGAGGCCGCGGCGGATCGCCGCGAGCGGATCGCGCTCGCGCAGCTCGCGTACGACGGCGGGCGCGGCCGGGTCGATCGCGCCGAGGCGCGGTCTATCGCCCGCGAGCCGCACGAGCCGCCAGCCGCGCGGCTCGAACGCGGCCATCAGTAGGTCAGCCTTCCGCCCGAGAGATCGAAGGCCGCGCCCGTCGAGAACGTCATGCGATCGCTCGCGAGGAAGGCGATCAGCTCGGCCGCCTCCTCCGCCTTCGCGAGGCGCCCCATCGGCACGCGCGAGAGCATGTAGTCGAGGTGCTCCTGGCTGAGGCCGACGATCATCGGCGTCTCGACCGGCGCCGGCGTGATGCAGTTGACGAGCACGCCCGTCGTCGCGACGTCCTTGCCGATCGACTTCGTCATGCCGATCACGGCCGCCTTGGCGGCGGAGTAGGCGGCCGCCATCGGGTTGCCCTCCTTGCCGGCCACCGAGGCGAGGTTGACGATGCGGCCGTAGCCGCGCGCGGTCATCCCCGGCAGCACGGCGCGGTTGGCGAAGAAGACGCCGTCCGCGTTGACGGCGAGCACGCGCCGCCACTCGTCGTCGCCGACGTCCACGGTGCGCAGCGACGCGCCGGCGATGCCGGCCGAGCAGATGAGGATGTCGAGCCCGCCGAGCTCGCTCTCGGTCTGCGCCACCGCGGCGCCGAGCGCAGCCGAGCTCGTGACGTCGGCGGCGATGCCGATCGTGCCGTCCCCGAGCTCGTCCGCAGCCGCCTGCACGGCCGCCGCGTCGAGATCGACGATCGCGACGCGCCCGCCGCCCGCCTGGATGCGCCTGGCACTCGCGGCGCCGATGCCGCTGGCGCCGCCGGTGATGAGGGCGACGCGGCCCTCGAAGTCGGTGTCAGTCATTGCAGGCGTGTATAGCAGCCGCGTGCTCGCGGTCGCGGCTGTTGCCGCGCATCCCCGCGAGCGCTAGCCTCAGCCGCATGGAGCGCATCCTGATGCTGGCCGGCGACGCGGCCGAGGAGCTCGAGGTCTACTACATCCTCTACCGCCTGCGCGCGGCCGGCTACGCGGTCGACGTCGCGGCTCCCCGCCGGGGGCTGCTGCGGCTCGTCGTGCACGACTTCGAGGAGGGCTGGGACACCTACATCGAGCGCCCCGGCCGCAACCTGACCTCGGATCTGGCGTTCGCCGACGTCGACCCGGCGGGCTACGCCGGCGTCGTGATCCCGGGCGGCCGCGCGCCCGAGGTGATCCGCACCGATCCCGACGTGGCGCGCATCATGCGCCACTTCGCCGACCACGACCTGCCGATCGGCACGCTCTGCCACGGGCCGCAGGTGACGGCCGCGCTCGGGCTCCTGCAGGGCCGCCGCTCGACCGCGTTCCCGCCGCTCGCGCCCGACATCGAGCAGGCCGGGGGCAGCTTCGAGGACGCCGCGTGCGTGATCGACGGCAACCTGGTCTCGAGCCGCGGCTGGGGTGATCTGGCCGAGTTCGGCGAGGGCTTCCTCGGCGTGCTCGCCGGCGTCGCAGCGACGTGAGCGGTGCGGATCCGCTGAGCGACTACCCGCTCGGCGAGCGGCGGCCCGACCTCGTCGCGACGCCCGGTGGAACGCCGCTCGAGGGTGTCACGCTCGCGGCGCTGCGCGCGGGCACGCTGGCGCCGGACGAGCTGCGCGCAACGCCCGAGACGCTGCTGCATCAGGCCGCCGTCGCGCACGCGGCCGGGCGCGCGCAGCTGGCCGAGAACCTCGCGCGCGCGGCCGAGCTGGCGCTGCTCCCCGACGACGAGGTGCTCGCGGTCTACACCGCCCTGCGGCCGCGGCGCGCGACGGCGGACGAGCTCGAGGCGATGGCCCGGCACCTGCTCGCGGCCGGGGCGGCGCGCTGCGCCGCGTTCGTGCGCGAGGCGGCCGTCGTGCTCGCCGAGCGCGGGCTGCTGCGGCACGAGGCATGAGCGACGAGCCGCGCAGCGAGCGCTTCCGCGTGCGCGCCGGCGCGCCGCTGCGGCGCGAGACGCTGATCCGCCCGGAGCCCGCGCTCGGGCTCGTCGCCATGAACGGCCCGGGCGACCCCGAGCCGTCGCTCGTGATCGCCGGCGGCGTCGTGAGCGAGCTCGACGGCAAGCCGCGCGAGCAGTTCGACACGCTCGACCGCTTCATCGCGGCGCACGGGATCGACCTCGACGTCGCGCCCGAGGCGATGGCGCTCGAGGACTCCGCGCTCGCGCGCCTGCTCGTCGACGTCGACGTGCCGCGCGCCGAGCTC
>DASXXY010000267.1:0-3847 GCA_036502805.1 Gaiellales bacterium
AGAGCGCGGCCCGCTGCTCGACGCCGAAGCGGTGCTGCTCGTCGACGACGATCACGCGCAGACGGTTGAACTCGACGCTCGCCTCGAGCAGCGCGTGCGTGCCGACGACGAGCGCGGCGTCGCCCGAGGCGATGCGCTGCAGGCGCGCGCGCCGCTCGGCCGCGCGCAGGTCGCCCGTGACCACCGCCACCTCGATCCCGAGCGGCTCGACGAGCGAGCGCACGGTCGCTGCGTGCTGCTGCACGAGCACCTCGGTCGGCGCCAGCAGCGCCGCCTGCGCGCCGCGCTCGGCCGCGCGCAGCATCGCGTGCACCGCGACGACGGTCTTGCCCGAGCCGACGTCGCCGAGCAGCAGGCGCCGCATCGGCCGGCCGCGGGCGAGATCGCGATCGACGTCGCGCACGCTGCGCGTCTGGCCGTTCGTGAGCGTGAACGGCAGCGAGGCGTGGTAGCGCGCGAGCAGCTCGCCCGGCCGTCCGAGCGGCTCCGCCTCGGGCGCGCCGGCGCGGCGCTCGGCGAGCGCGACCTGCAGCAGGAGCAGCTCCTCGTAGGCCAGGCGATCGCCCGCGATGCGCGTCTGCTCGGGCGTCTGCGGCGCGTGCAGCGCCGCGATCGCATCGCGCCGCAACGGCAGGTGCCGTGCGACGCGCAGGCCCACGGGCAGCGGGTCGGCGATCGCATCCGCACGCGGCAGGTGCTGCTCGACGAGCTCGCGCAGGACGCGCGTCGAGAGCGTGCGCGACGCGTCGTAGACGGCCACGACGCCGCTCGTGTGCAGCCCCTCCCCCGCCTCCGCCAGCACCTCGTGCTCGCGCACGGCGAGCTCGAGCCCGCGGCCGGCGCGCACCGTGGCGCGCATCTGCAGCAGCTGGCCCGGCTGCAGCGTGCGCGCGAGGAAGCCCTGGTTGAACCAGATCGCCGTCGCGACGCCGGACTCGTCCTGGACGGCGGCCTCGACGATGCGCAGGTTGCGGCGGCGCGTCGGCCGCACGTGCACCGAGAGCAGGTGGACGCGCACGGTCGCCTCGCCGCCGACGACGGCGTCGGCCAGCAGCTGCACGCCCTCGGAGTAGTCGCGCCAGGCGCGCGGCGGGGTCTCGAGCAGGTCGCCGGCGGTCAGGATCCCGCGCTTCGCGAGCGCGTCGGCGATGGTCTGCGTGCGCGCCTCGACCGACACGCCCAGCCGGCCGGCTGCGGGTGCGGTCCGCGGCGTCGGCCGCTCGTGCGCGGGTACCGCGAACGTCATTCCGGCGCAGGGTACGAGGGCTTGCGGGCGCGGGCCAGAGCGGCGGCGGCGGCCAGCAGGAGCGCCTCGACGATCGTGATCGCGAGGCGGTTCAGGACGACCGCTCCGACGACGGCGCTCTCGGGCGCGAGCGCGAGCATGAAGGCGCCCACGGCGCCCTCGCGCACGCCGAGGCCGGACGGGAAGATCACCGTGACGACGGCCACGATCGCGCCGACCGCGCTGGCGCCGCCGAGGAACGCGATCGCGCTCGCACCGGGGTGGGCGCCGACCGCGGCCAGCAGCGCCGTCAGGGCCGCGCCGCCGACGACCCAGGTGAAGGCGTAGAAGAGCAGCACGCCGATCGCCGTCGCCCACGGCAGCGGTGCGATCTCGCCGCCGCCGATGCGGCGCGAGAGGCGCGTCGCGAGCAGCGAGAAGACGCGCGGGTGCAGCAGCCCCGTGGCGAGCACGGCGAAGCCGACGACGGGCCAGATCGGCGCGTCGACGTTCGAGACGAACGGCAGGCTGGCGGCCAGCACGAGCACGCCCGCGACGGCCGACAGCCCGGCCTCGAGCAGGATCGTCGCGAGCACCACCGACGTGTTGTCGACGCCCGCGCGGCGCGCGGCGACGACACGCGCGGCCGGCGTCCAGACGCCGCCCGGCACGTACTTCGCGAGCATCGAGAGCATCTCGGCGCCGAGCACGGCCCGGTAGCCGAGGCGGATCCCGTAGGCGCGCAGGATCGCCTGCCAGCCGAGCACGAAGAGCAGGTAGTAGAGCGCGAGCAGCACGTGCGCGAGCAGCACGAGCTTGAGGTCGGCGTGGCGCAGCCGCGGCCAGGCGTCGCGCACCGCGCCGCTGAACTCGTAGCCGAGCACGGCGAGCAGCACCGCGGCGGCGGCGATCTGGATCCCTGCGAACAGGCGCGGACGCGCCTTGAGCGCCGCGAAGGCGCGGGTCAGCCGGGCTCGCGCGCCCACACCAGTCCTGCGCCGCCGGGGCCGGTGTTCGTCCCGACGACCGCGCCGAGCGGCGCGACGAGCTCGATCTCGGCCTGCGGGCGCACGCTGCGCACGCGCTCGGCGATGTCGTTCGCGATACCCTCGGCCTGCGCGTGCGCGATGCCGACGCGCAGGCGCTCGTCGGGCCGGGTGTCCTCGCACACGAGCCGCTCGAGCTCGGAGAGCAGCCGTGCATGGCCGCGCACGCGGCCGAGCGGCTCGACCTCGCCGTCGACGAGCGTGAGCAGCGGCCGCACGCCGAGCAGACCGCCGACGAGCGCCTTGCCGCGGCCGATGCGGCCGTTGCGCTGCAGGAACTCGAGCGTCTCGAACGCGAACACGAGCTGGGAGCGGCGATGGAAGCCCTCGCCCTCGGCGACGAGCTGCGCGAGGCTGCACGGGCCGGCCGCGAGCTGCCGCGCGATGCCGAGGCTCGCGAGCGCGAGCCCGATCGAGACGGTGCGCGTGTCGACGACCGTGACGCGGCCGTCGAACTCGGCCGCGGCGAGGCGCGCCGAGGCGACCGTCGCCGAGAGCGCCTCGGAGAGGTGCAGCGAGAGCACGTGCTCGTAGCCGTCGTCGCCGAGCAGCCGGCGGTAGCACTCGCCGAAGCGCTCCGGCGGCGGTGCGGCGGTGCGCGGCGGCAGGGGATCGCCCGCGAGCCGCTCGTAGAAGCGCTGCGGCGAGATCTCCTCGTAGTCGAGCAGCTCCTCGTCGCCGAAGCGCACCGTCAGCGGCACCATGCGCATGTTCGCGTAGCGCTCGCGGCAGTCGGGCAGGTCGGACGTCGAGTCGAGGACGATCGCGCAGCGCTCGGCCGTCAGCGACGCCGGGCTGCTCACTCGGCGCTCACGGAGTAGCGCGGGTGCGCCTGGCCTCCGGCGTGCAGCTCGAGCTCGACGCCCGGGTGCGCCGCCGCGAGCCAGGCGCCGAGCGCCGTCAGCGCGGCCTCCTCGGCCGCGGCGCCGGCGAGCACCGTGACGAGCGTGGAGCCGGGCGCGAGCGCGCGGCCGACGGCCTCGCAGAGCGCGCCGGCGTCGTCGCCCTCGCCGCCGGCGACCTCCGCCGTCCCGGCCCAGGCCGCCGCGGCCGCGAGCGCGGCGGCGAGCACGGCGGCCGGCTGGTCGGTGCGGTACGCGACGAGCGCCGCGAGGCCCTGCGCGAGCCCGCGCGAGGGGACGACGTGCACGGGCACGTGCGCATCCCTCGCCGCGTACTCGGCGACGACCTGCAGCTCGGGCGTGTTGGGCAGGAGCACGATGCCGGCGGCCGGGCTCGCGTGCATCGCGTCGACGAGCTCGGAGGCCGTCGGCCGGCCGCCCACGAGCAGCCGCGCGCCGAGGCTCGCGTAGAGCACGCGGTTGCCGTCGCCGTCGACGACGGCGAGGATGTCGGCGAGGCGGCCGTCGTCCACGAGCGGCGCCAGCGGCTGCGTGTGGCGGGGCGCCAGCAGGGCGTCGCGCTGGGCGTGCATGTCGCTGATCTCGACGCCTGCGAGCGCGCCCAGGGTCGTCGCCGCCGAGAGCGCGCGGCCCGGGTCGTCGGTGTGCACGTGGGCGCGCACGAGCTCGCCGTCGCTGACGACGACGAGGCAGTCGCCGAGCGGCGCCAGGCG
>DASXXY010000268.1:0-8021 GCA_036502805.1 Gaiellales bacterium
GCACGCCGTCTGCCCGAGGGACGCGACCACCTACGAGGTGCACGATCGGGGTCTGACCCCATTCGTGCTGCGGCGCGCAACGCCCGGACCCACGCCGCGTGCTGCGAGCTCGGCGACCCACCCGACGACGCCGGATGCGTCGCGCGGTTCGAGCTACGAGCCGGGCGCCGGGTCGAGCTCGTGGGCGAGCCGGTCGCGCTTCGTCAGCAGATAGGACGCGTTCTCGGGCCGTGGCGTCGTCAGCAGCGGGACGCGCTCGACGGTCACGAGCCCGTGGCCCTCGAGCCCGGCGCGCTTGGCCGGGTTGTTCGTGAGCAGGCGCATGCGCGTGACGCCGAGACTCGCGAGGATCTGCGCGCCGACGCCGTAGTCGCGCGCGTCGACCTCGAAGCCGAGCGCGAGGTTGGCGTCGACGGTGTCGAGGCCCTGATCCTGCAGCTCGTAGGCCTCGAGCTTGTGGCGCAGCCCGATGCCGCGCCCCTCGTGGCCGCGGATGTAGACGACGACGCCCGCGCCCTCCTCGGCGATGCGCGCGAGCGCGTGGTCGAGCTGCTCGCCGCAGTCGCAGCGGCGGCTGCCGAGCACGTCGCCGGTGAAGCACTCGGAGTGCACGCGCACGAGCGTCTCGGGCGCGCTCGCGATGTCGCCGCGCACGAGCGCGACGTGCGTGCGTCCGCGGTGGTCCTCGAACGCGATCGACTCGAACTCGCCGTGATCGGTCGGGATGCGCGCCGACGCGACGCGGCGGACGAGCGTCTCGGTGCGCGCGCGGTGGGCGATGAGGTCGGCGATCGTGAGCAGCGGGAGGTCGTGGCGGGCGGCGAAGAGCTCGAGGTCGGGGAGGCGGCTCATGGTGCCGTCGTCGTTGACGAGCTCGCAGAGCACGCCGGCGGGGTGGTGCCCGGCGAGGCGGGCGAGGTCGACGGCGGCCTCGGTGTGGCCGGCGCGCTCGAGCACGCCGCCGCGCTTGGAGCGCAGCGGGAAGACGTGGCCGGGGCGGCGGAGGTCGTCGGGCTGGGTCGCGGGGTCGATCAGGACCTCGATCGTGCGCGCGCGATCGGCTGCCGAGACGCCCGTCGTCGTGCCGTGGCGGGCATCGACGGTGAGCGTGAAGGCGGTGCCCATGGCCTCGCTGCCGTCGTCGCTCATGAGCGGCAGCTCGAGCTGCTCGAGCCGCTGGCGCTCCATGGCGACGCAGACGATGCCGGAGCCGTGGCGGACCATGAAGGCGAGCGCCTCGGGGGTCGCGCAGCCGGCGGCCATGATCAGGTCGCCCTCGTTCTCGCGGTCCTCGTCGTCGACGACCACGATCATCCCGCCGCGCCTGATCGCCTCGACCGCATCCTCGACACTCGCGCTCATGCTGACCTCCTGGATGGGGCGCGGCGCCAGCTGCCGCCGTAGCCCGGCGCCCGCCCTCGCGGCGGACGCAACCTGCAGGCTGTCACGAGCGGGGCGGTTTTCGCGGCATCACGCCTGCGCGGGGCGCGCCATCATGTCCGCGTGGCACCGACGATCGACCTCGCCGCGCCTCCCGTGCACGTCGTCAACGGCGATTCCGTCGCGCTCACGCTGCCGGGCGCGGGCCTCGGCGGCGACGTCGTCGTGTGGCGCGACGTGCTGCACGAGGGCTCGTTCCCGCCGACCGACCCGGCGATCGCCCGGCGCCTGCGGAGCGCCTTCCTCGCGGCGGCCGGGTTCGGGTCGGCCGAGGCGATCGCCGCGGGCTTCGAGACGGCCGACGCGGCGCTTCCGGCAGCGCTCGCCGCGCGGCGCGAGACGGTGCTGTGGTTCGAGCACGATCTCCACGACCAGCTCCAGCTCGTGCAGATCCTCGAGCGGATCGCCCGGCACCCGCAGCGCTCGTGCGCGCGCCTGCTGACGATCGACCGCCATCCCGCGCATCCTCGCTTCGCCGGCCTGGGCGAGCTCTCGGCGAGCGAGCTCGGCGCGCTCTGGCCGCTGCGCAGCCCGCTCGCCGCGGAGGCGTTCGCGCGGGCGACGCGCGTCTGCGAGGCGCTGCGGGCAGCGCGTGCCGACGCGCTCACCGCGCTCGCGCGCGAGCCGCATGCGGGGCTGCCGTACCTCGGCCGCGCGCTCGCGCGCCTGCTCGAGGAGCGGCCGTGGGCAGACGGCGCGCTCGGACGCAGCGAGCGGCAGATCCTGCGCGCCGTCGAGGCCGGTGCGGCAACGCGGGAGGCCGTGTTCGCCGCGACCTGGGCGATGGAGGAGGCGCCGTACATGGGCGACTCCTGGCTCTGGCGACGGCTCGCGGAGCTCGCGCGCCGCGATCGGCCGCTGCTCGCGACCGGCGCGGGCGGTCTCGAGCTGACGGCCGCCGGCCGCCTCGCGCTGGCCGCCTAAGCCGGCTCCTCGTCGCCCGGCTCGCCGTGGTGCAGCGCGACGAGCGTGCCGAGCACGCGGCGCGCGCGGATCAGCTCGTCCTCCGCGAACGCGCTCGCGAGCGCCGCGTCGACGCCCTCGATCGCGGCCCTCAGCTCGCCTGCGGCCGCGCTGCCGCGCTCCGTCAGGGCGACGACCATGCGGCGGCGATCCTCGGGATCAGGCGCGCGCTCGACGTAGCCCCGGGCGACGAGGCTGTCGACGAGCTGGCTCGCCGCCTGCTTCGAGACGCCGTAGACGGCGGCGACGTCGTTGACGTTCGTGCCGCCGACCGCGATGCGCCCGATCACGCGCGCGCCCGCGCGCGGCATGTCGTCGAAGCCGGCCTCGGCGAAGGCTCGGCGGATGGCGCTCACGTAGGCCAACCGCGCCTCCGCGAGCAGCACCGGCATGGGCATGTCCTGCGACCAGTGGGGTTCGGGTTCCATGGCCGCACGCTATCGCCAAGATCCTTGACTGTCAAGGAGATTGACTAATCTCCTTGACAGAACGCCCGCTCACGCGCCGAGCGCCGCGCCTGCCTCCAGCGAGCCGTTGTCGCGCCGGGAGGCGGGTCGCTCCGCGAAGACCGCGAGGTGCTCGTCCGCCGTGCCGTGCAGGTGCAGCGCGCCATCGCGGCTCGTGACGAGCCCGGCGAGGGCGAGCCGCCCGAGCGCATGCGAGACCGATGGCCGCTCCGCGCCGACGAGCCGTCCGAGCAGGCGGTGGGTGAGCGGCAGCCCGAGGCGGATCCCGCCCGGCTCGACGCGGCCCCAGCGCCCGGCGAGGTGCCAGAGCAGCAGCGTCAGCCGCACCTCGAGCCGCGGCTGCGACGTGATCGCGCGCTGCACGTCGAGATCGCCGCTGCGCGCGCACGCGCGTGCGAGCAGCGCGTGCGCGATCTGCGGCCAGGGCTTGACGCGCTCGGCGAAGGCGTCGTCGAGCAGCGCGAGGCGCGCCGGCACGAGCGCGTGCCAGGTCGACTCGCGCGCGAGCAGATCGTCGGCGCGCCCGGCGAGCGGCTGCAGCACGTCGCCGTCGCCCACGATCTCGGTCGCCGTGCGGTCGCCCACGCGCACGTCGACCGTGAGCACGCCGTCGATGATCAGGACGCCGGGCCCGTGGCCGACCTCGGCGAAGCAGCGCGAGAGGTCGCAGTCCCCGGCCGGCGCCGAGAACACCGCTGCCGTCACGACCTGGCGCGCGACCAGCCGCGTGCCCAGATCGAGCTCGGAGGCGAGGTCGTCGTCGAGGTCGAGCAGGTAGCGGTACGACGACCTCGGAACGGCGTCGAGGCTCGACAGCTCGCGCAGTGGTGGCCACTGCTGCTCGCCGCCGTGCATCGCCCTGCCCTGTCGCCCAGGAATGGCCGTGCTCCTCGCGCGTCCCCTCGGAGGCCCGGCACCGCGCCGCTCGGCGGCACCGAGTCGTGAATCGTACGCCGCGAGTACCCGGCGCGACCGGCACGTAATCACGATTACCGCACGCGCGGAGGTTCGGGGTAAGCGGGATTACGCGCGGCTATGCGCGGCATCGACGCGCTGCTACAACGATTGCGCCCAGCCCCGACTCGACGCTCCCGAGCCGACCCACGCAACGCCCAGCGAAAGGCACGCGCGCATGTGCTTGGCGATCCCCGGCCAGGTCATCGAGTTCGTCGACGAGGTCAACCGCCTGGCCAAGGTCGAGGTCGCGGGCGTGCGCCGGACCGTCAACGTCGGACTGCTCGACGACGACGGCGACGGGGTGCAGCCGGGCGACTGGGTGCTGATCCACGTGGGCTTCGCCCTCTCCAAGGTGGACGAGGAGGAGGCGCACGCCACGCTCGCGCTGCTGCAGGGCATGGGCCAGGAGTACGAGCAGGAGCTCGAGGAGCTGAAGGCGAGCGTGATCGAGTGAGCGCCGGCAGCGACTTCCGCGACGTGCCCGCCTGCGTGGACGAGCACTGCATCACCTGCAGCGACGAGGGCCTCCCCCTTCGCATCGTCGCTCTCGAGGGCGATGGCCTGGCGCGCTGCCTGGCCGACGGTTCGCCCTGCGAGCCCGGCGAGACGGTCGACGTCCAGCTCGTCGGCGATGTCGCGCCCGGTGATCTCGTGCTCGTCCACGCGGGCGTGGCGCTGGCGCTGCTGGAGGTGGCCGACGCATGAGGTACGTCGACGAGTTCCGCGACGCCGAGCTCGGGCGCGTCGTGTCGGCCGAGATCGCGGCGACCGTGGACGCCGGCCGCCACTACAAGATCATGGAGGTCTGCGGCGGCCACACGCACTCGATCTACAAGTACGGCGTCGACGACCTGCTGCCGCCGAACGTCGAGCTCGTGCACGGCCCCGGCTGCCCGGTCTGCGTGATCCCGATGGGGCGCGTGGACGACGGCATCGCCGTGGCGCGCAACCCCGAGGTCATCTTCACGTGCTTCGGCGACATGCTGCGCGTGCCCGGCGCGCACGGCACGCTGCTGGACGCCAAGGCCGAGGGCGCCGACGTGCGCATGGTCTACTCGCCGCTCGACGCGCTGCGCATCGCACGTGAGAACCCCGACCGCGTCGTCGTCTTCTTCGCGATCGGCTTCGAGACGACGGCGCCGTCGACCGCGCTGACGCTGCGGCGCGCCAAGGCCGAGGGCACCGCGAACTTCCTCTGCCTCTGCAACCACGTCACGATCGTGCCGCCGCTGCGCGCGCTGCTCGAGTCGCCCGACCTGCAGCTGGACGGCTTCATCGGGCCCGGGCACGTCGCGACGGTCGTCGGCGCACGGCCGTTCGAGTTCATCCCGCACGACTACGGCAAGCCGATCGTCGTCTCGGGCTTCGAGCCGCTCGACCTCCTGCAGTCGGTGCAGATGATCATGCGCCAGCTCGCCGAGGGCCGCTGCGAGGTCGAGAACCAGTACGCGCGCGTCGTGCCCTACGAGGGCAACACGGCCGCGCTGCGCGCTCTGTCCGAGGTCTTCGAGCTGCGCCCGCACTTCGAGTGGCGCGGCCTCGGCTTCATCTCGCAGAGCGCGCTGCGCCTCTCCGCCGCCTACCGCGAGTTCGACGCCGAGGTGCGCTACGCCGTGCCGAACGTGCGCGTGGCCGATCCCAAGGCGTGTCAGTGCGGCGAGGTGCTGAAGGGCGTGATCAAGCCCTGGGAGTGCAAGGTCTTCGGCAGCGCCTGCACGCCCGAGCACGCCATCGGCACGTGCATGGTCTCGCCCGAGGGCGCGTGTGCCGCGTACTACACCTACGGCCGCTTCGCCCGCGAGCGGGAGGTGGTCTGAGATGGCGGCGCAGTCCAGCGTCAGCGAGCGCGAGCAGCGGGTGCTCGACGTGATCGCGAAGCAGCGCGCGCGGCGGCCGAAGCTGCGCGACGCGCACATCACGATGGCGCACGGAGCCGGCGGCAAGGCGACGCAGACGCTGATCGAGGGCGTCTTCGCGCCGGCCTTCGAGTCGCCGCAGCTGGACGTCCTGGCCGACGTCGCGACGCTGTCCGTCGGCGGGGCGCGGCTCGCGTTCACGACCGACAGCTTCGTCGTCAAGCCGATCCGCTTCCCCGGCGGCTCGATCGGCGAGCTGGCCGTCAACGGCACCGTCAACGATCTCGCGATGGGTGGCGCGCGCCCGCTCGCGCTGAGCCTCGCGATGGTGCTCGAGGAGGGGCTCTCGACCGCCGTGCTGCGCGAGGAGGTCGAGGCCATCGCGGCCGCGGCGGCGGCGGCCGGCGTGCAGATCGTGTGCGGCGACACGAAGGTCGTCGAGCGCGGGCACTGCGACTCCATGTACCTCTGCACGACCGGCATCGGCATCGTCGACGAGCGCGCGCGGCTCGCGCCCTCGGCGCTGCAGGCCGGCGACCGCGTGCTCGTGTCCGGCGAGATCGGCGACCACGGCACGGCGATCATGCTCGCGCGCGACGAGTTCGACCTCGACGCCGACGTCGAGTCCGACACGCGCGCGCTGTGGCCCGCGGTCGATGCGCTGCTGGCCGCCGCCGGGCCGGACGTACGTTGCCTGCGCGATGCCACGCGCGGCGGCGTGGCCTCCGTGCTCAACGAGCTGGCACGCGCGTCCGAGGCCGCGATCGTGGTGCGCGAGAGCGCGATCCTCGTCAAGCCTGCCGTGGCGGGCGCAGCCGAGATCCTCGGCATCGATCCGCTCTACATCGCCAACGAGGGCACGTTCGTGGCGTTCGTCGCACCCGAGGGCGCGCAGGCCGCGCTGCTCGCGCTGCGCTCGGTGCCGGGCTGCGAGAAGGCCGTCGAGATCGGCGAGGTCAAGTCCTCGCCGGCCGGGATGGTGCTGATGGAAACCGCATTTGGCGGCAAGCGGGTGGTCGACCAGCTGGTCGGCGACCCCCTGCCGCGGATCTGTTGATCGAGGATCGAGCGAGGGAGCTGCGCATGTCGAGCATCGAGTTCGCGCCGAAGCAGAAGCAGACGGAGCAGATCACCGCCCACGTGCTCTGGATGACGACGGGCCTGTCGTGCGAGGGCGACTCGGTCGCGATGACCTCGGCCACGAATCCGAGCCTCGAGGACATCGTGCAGGGGATCATCCCCGGCATGCCCAAGGTCGTGATCCACAACCAGGTGATCGCGTACGAGGTCGGGCAGGAGTTCATCCAGGCCTGGTACGACGCCGAGGAGGGCAAGCTCGACCCGTTCGTCCTGATCATCGAGGGCTCGATCGGCAACGAGCAGATCAACGGCGACGGCCACTGGTCGGGCTTCGGCGTGAACCCGTCCAACGGGCAGCCCATCACCACGAACGAGTGGGTCGACCGGCTGGCGAACAAGGCGGCCGCCGTCGTCGCGATCGGCACCTGCGCGACCTACGGCGGCATCCCCGCGATGAAGAACAACCCGACCGGCGCGATGGGCCTGCCGGACTACCTCGGCTGGAAGTGGAAGTCCAAGGCCGGACTCCCCGTGATCTGCATCCCGGGCTGCCCGGCACAGCCGGACAACATGACCGAGATGCTGCTCTACCTCGTGCTGCACCTCGGCGGCCTCGCGCCGGCGCCCGAGCTCGACGACCAGCTGCGACCGGTCTCGCTCTTCGGCCGCACGGTGCACGAGAGCTGCAACCGCGCCGCGTTCTACGAGCACGGCAACTTCGCCACCGAGTACGGCTCCGACCACCGCTGCCTCGTGAAGCTCGGCTGCAAGGGGCCGGTCGTGAAGTGCAACGTGCCGCTGCGCGGCTGGGTCAACGGCATCGGCGGCTGCCCCAACGTGGGCGGCATCTGCATGGCCTGCACCATGCCCGGCTTCCCCGACAAGTACATGCCGTTCATGGACGAGGACCGCAAGGGGGCGCTGTCCGCGCGCACGGCCCAGTTCACCTACGGGCCGGTGCTGCGCTACTTCCGCAACCAGTCCGTCAAGAAGATCGGCGACCACGAGCCCGCGTGGCGCAAGCCCGGCACGCAGCTCACGTCGGGCTACCAGAAGCGCTGGTAGCCGGCAGGTCCCCGAAAGTCGCCGACGAGAAGAGGAACCGTGGCTACGACGCAGACCCCCGAGGGTCAGAAGATCATCGTCAAGGAGATGTCGTGGGACCCGATCACCCGCATCGTCGGGTCGCTCGGCATCCACACGGAGATCGACTTCACCAACCAGGTCGTGAACAAGTGCTACTCGACCTCGATGGTGT
>DASXXY010000269.1:0-7810 GCA_036502805.1 Gaiellales bacterium
CGAGCTCGACTCCCAGCCCGGGCCCGGCGGGGACGTGCGTCATGCCCTCGGCGTCCGCGCGGATCGGCGTCACGACGCCGTACTCCCAGGCCTCGAGCGGATAGGCCTGCTCGAAGTACGCGCTGCGCCCGTAGGCGAGCATGACGTGCAGGTTCGCGGCCTGCACGAGCGTGTGGCCGTAGCTCACGGGCTCGACATCCATGTCGCGCTCGGCGGCGAGCGCGAAGATCGCCCGCATCGGCGTGATGCCGCCCGCGGCGGTGACATCGGTGCGGAGCGTGTCCCACGGCGGATCCCGCAGCGCCTCCTCGAACTGGTGCCGCTCCCACACCGCGTCGCCCGCGGGGAGCACGGGGACGGTGAGCGCCGCGCGCAGGCGGCGGTAGCTCGCGAGGTCGAAATCGGGGAACGCCGCCTCGTACCAGCGGGCGCCGACCTCGTCGAGCGCCCGGCCGACGGCGAGCGCGTCGTCGAACGCGTAGACGCCCTCGGCGTCGTGCATCACCGCGAGGTCCGGATGCTCGGCGTGCACGGCGCGATGCAGCTCGATGTCACGCTCCGCGTCGCCGTAGGCATGCAGCTTCACCGCCGGATACCCCTTCGCGCGCACCTCCGCGACGAGCTCGAGGTAGGCGCCGAGCTCGGTCGTCGGCAGCGATGCATAGGTCGGCAGGCGGTCGAGCGTGCCGCCGAGCAGCGCGCAGATCGGCCGGCCGGCGCGCTGGCCGGCGAGATCCCAGAGCGCGATGTCGATCGCCGAGAGCACGCCCGGGAGCGACGGGCTCGTGCCGCCGCGGGTGAGCAGGCGCTGGATCCCTTCGCGATCCTCGGCATCGAGGCCGATCAGCTCGCGCGAGACCGCGCGCAGCGTCTCGAGCGGCGCGAGGTCGAAGCCGCCCCAGGAGTCGCCGTCGAAGCCGCCGACCCCGCGAGCGCCGTCGCTGTCCTCGACCCACACGATCGTCGTCGTCGTGTACGGCGCGTCGAGCGCCTCGGTGTAGCGATAGCGGGGAACCTCGGGCCCGATCGCCCGGGCCTCGATGCGTGCGATCCGCGTCACGCCGTGGGCCGCAGGGCCCGCATCGCCTCGGCGACCGCCATCGCCTCCGCTCCGGTCTCGTGCGCGAGGCCGTCGATGACGCCGTCCTGATCCTGCGCGGAGCGGTTCTGGCTGAGCTTCGCCTTCGCGTCGACCTGCTCGACGTCGAGCTCGATGCCGACGATCCCGCGCAGCTGTCCTTCGACGAACGCGGGCGGTGCGTCGGTGACGTGCCACGGCTCCGCGCGCTCGTGCTCGTGGCGGTCGGTGAGCGTCGTCACCTGCGCCCGCAGCCATTCGGGGTCGTGGTGCACGCGGACGCTGCCGCGGAGCTGGACGCTCGAGTAGTTCCAGGTCGGCACGACCTTGCCGTCGTCGGCCTTGCTCGCGTACCACCCGGGCGAGATGTAGGCCTGCGCGCCCGAGCACACGAGCAGCGCCGGCGACCCGTCGGCGATCTCCTTCCAGTGGGCGTTCGCGCGCGCCATGTGGGCGAGCACGACGTCGCCCGACCAGATCACGGGCAGCAGCGTCGCGCGCGGATAGCCGTCGCCGCCGGTCGTGATGAGCTGCGCGGCGCCGATGGCGGCGACCATCCGGCGGATCTCGCCGTCCTCGGCGACTCGGTTGGAAGCGGGCACGAACACGATCGGCCTCCTTGACGGGCGGCATGCGCGAGGCGAGTGCCGCCGATCGCCGACGGCCCCTCCGAACGTGGACGGTACAGGCCGCGCGCGCGTCCTCGTCGACGCGGGGTCCGGAGCTGCGTCGTCGACCGGAAGCGACGGGCCGCAGCTCGATCGGATCGTGGCGCTCGTCGGCGACGTGCGCACGCGTGCGGCCGCCGGCCTCGTCTCTCGCCGTCTCCGCCTCGCGGCCGTCTAAGCCTCGCCGTCCGCGCTCTCGACGAGCCGCCGCAGCGTGCGCTCGAGCGCTGCGAGCTCGTCCCCGGACAGCGCGGCGAGCGCGGCGGGCGGCGCCGACTGGATCCTGTCGGCCGTGCGCGCCAGCGCGCGGCCGGCGGGCGTGACGCGGACGAGCTTCGAGCGCCGGTCGGCCGGATTGACCTGCCGCTCCACGAGGCCGCGCTTCTCGAGGTCGTCGACGATGACCGTGATGTAGGGCGCGTCGGTCAGCAGCGCGGCGCCGAGCTCGCGCATCGGCATCGACCCGCGTGCCAGGCGGCGGAGCGCCTTGGCGCGCATGTAGCTGATCCCGGTCGCCTCCGACACCGCGACGCGGCGGTCGTGCAGATCCAGCACGAGGCTGCGCATCGACTGCCAGGCGCTCGTGGCCGGATCCGGCTCGGCGCTCATCGCCTCATCATCGCAAGGCCGGCGCGAGGGTCGAGGGGGCGCTCAGTCATCCAGCAGTCCGGCGACGGTGGCGGCCGACGCGGCCGCCCGGCGGCCGGTCGTCGCGAGCGCGAGCACGAACACCGCGGCGGCGCAGCCGGCCACGATCCACCAGCCCGCGTGGCTCGCGTGCGCGAACTCGGCGCGGATGCCGGCGCCGGCGCCGTTGCTGACGATGGCGCCGACGACGGCGACGCCGAGCGACGCGCCGACCTGGCGGCTCGTGGAGGCGATCGCGGCCGCCACGCCGGCCTGGCTGCGCGGCATCCCGGACACGGCGGCGTTCGTGATCGGCGCGTTCACCATGCCGAAGCCGAGGCCGAAGACGAGAAAGCAGGCGAGCAGCCAGCCGTAGCCGAGGTGGTCGCTGAGCCGGGTCAGCGGCAGCGCGGCGATGCACATCGCGCCGCCGGCGATGAGGAGCGGCGTGCGCGGGCCGCGGCCGGCGACCATGCGGCCGGAGATGGGCGCGAAGATCGCGACCATCGCCGCCGCGGGCAGCAGGAAGAGGCCGGTCTGCAAGGCGCTGAAGCCGCGCACGTCCTGCAGGTAGAGCGTGTTCAGGAAGAGGAAGCCGCTGAACGCGCCGAAGGCGCAGACGGCGGTCAGGGTCGCGCCCGAGAACGGGATGCTGCGGAAGAACGCGAGCTCGATCAGCGGATCCCGGCGGCGCGACTCGTACAGGACGAGCGCCGCCAGGGCGAGCACGGACAGGGCCGCGAGCGCCCAGATCTCGGGCGAGTCGCCGGCGCGCGGGGCGTCGATGATGGCGTACGTCAGCGACAGCAGCATGACGATCACGAGGATCTGCCCGAGGGGATCGACCCGCCGCGCCCGCTCGGCGCGCGACTCGGGGATGAACAGCGCCGCGAGCACGAAGGCCGCGATCCCGATCGGCACGTTGATCCAGAAGATCGAGCGCCAGCCGATCGAGTCGATCAGGACGCCGCCGATCACGGGCCCCACGCCGAGGCTGATGCCGACCGTGCCGGCGAAGACCCCGATCGCCCGTGCGCGCTCGCGTGGGTCGGTGAAGACGTTCGTGATGATCGACATCGCCACCGGGTTGAGCATCGAGCCGCCGACAGCCTGGAGCATGCGGAACGCGACCAGCCAGCCGAGCCCGGGCGCGACGCTGCAGAGCAGCGATCCGAGCGTGAAGAGCACGAGGCCGGCCTGGAAGGTGCGGCGCCGGCCGAGCCGATCCGCCGTGGATCCGGAGAGGATCAGGAGGCTCGCGAGCACCACGGTGTAGGCGTCGATCGTCCACTGCAGCCCCGAGACCGACGCGTGCAGATCGCCGCGGATCGAGGGCAGCGCGACGTTGACGATGGTCGTGTCCATGCCCACGATCAGCAGGCTCATGCAGCAGATCGCGAGCACGAGGCGCCGGTGGTTGGCGCTGAGCTCGGCGCTGCCGCTGCGGGCGATCGTCGTCAAGGTACTTGTGCTCACACGATTATTGTATCAGCACAAGTAAATGCTCGCCCCGGTAGCTCATCCACCACCGGGTCGCGGCCGCGGAGAAGGGCCCCGCCGAGGCGGGGCCCTTCAGATCGCGGCCGATGGGAACGCCCGTCACGAGGCCGGCGAGTGCACCTCCGCGCCCCACAGCGCCGGCGGTGCGCTGCTCTCGGCGAAGCGGTCGCGCGCCGCGCCGTCCCAGGCGATGTCGAGCGCCAGGAGCGTCAGGTTGGCGCCGACCGCCGCCCCGGCGATCGCGGTCAGCACCGCGCCGATGCCGGCGGTGGCGTTGAAGCCGAGCCAGCCGCCGACGAGCGCGCCGGCGAGGGCCGCGGAGCAGCCGACGACCCGCGTGATGGCCGACCAATCGCTCCGCACCCAGCTCGCGAAGATCGCCAGGCCGACGGGCAGACCCACCGAGATGCCGGCGAGCAGCTCGTCGTCGAGCGGCGTGCTCGGCATGCTCGTGAGCGCGATCAGCGCTCCCAGGCACCAGCCGCCGAGCCCGACGACGAGGGCGTAGAGGGAGCGCACGAACACGCTCGTCCTGCGCCCGAGAGCGCCGCGCCTGCGCACGCGGCGCAGCATGAGCGTGAGCGAGACGAGCATCAGCGCCGCACACGCGACGACGAAGCCGAGCACGATCTTGGCGAGCAACGTCTGGGTGACGCCCGGGCTGAAGTCGAGCGAGTGGCGCGTGTAGCGCGTGTCGTCGACCCGGCCCGAGCGCAGGAACGTGCCGATCAGGTGCGTGCCCGCCTGCGGCTCGTAGCCCCAGAAGTCGTCGGTGTGGCCGAGGCCGCGGAGCACGACCTGGTGGCCGTTCGGCAGGTGCGGCATGAGCTCGCGCGTCGCGCCGCCGGCCGGCGTTGCGCCGTCGAGGTCGCCGCCGATCACGAGCGTCGGCACCTGCGAGGTCTGCACGCTCGTGTACTGATCCTCGCTGCCGTTGGCCGGCCAGGCGTGCAGCAGCCGTCCGCCGCCCCACACGAACTCGGTGCCAGCGTCGCCCACGATCGAGCCGCGCCGCGCGTGGCTCACCGCGAAGTAGCGCGCGGCGGCATGTGCGTCGGCTCGCGAGACGGCCGCGACATCGCCCCAGACCTGCGCCCTGGGGAACAGCAGGTCGGTGGCGAGCGACTCGAGCCAGAGGGCGCTCGGGTCGCCCTGCGCGGCAGAGACCCACGCGCCGACCGTCAGCGGCGACGACAGCGGCGCTGCCGCGGAGGTCGAGTTCATGAGCCCCATGAAGGAGGCGATGCGCACGTTGCCGTGCTTGATGGGCAGGAACCACCAGTGGCCGGGCAGGTGCTGCGAGGTCCAGGCCAGGCTCGCCGCGAGATCGGGCGTGCGGCCGTGGCAGGCCGTGTTCGCGGCGCACAGCGCGGCCAGGCGCCGGATCTGGGCATCCGTGTCGCGTGCCTGCCAGAGGAAGTGCCCGGGCGGGTTGGCGCCGATCATCACGGAGCGCTCGATGCTCTTCGGGTAGCGCCAGGAGTAGATCATCGCCGTCCGCGTGCCGGCGCTCTCGCTGAGCAGATCGACCTGGCGGTAGCCGAGCGCGCGGCGCGCGGCCTCGAGGTCGTCGACGCGCTGCGGCAGCGTGTAGCCGGAGAGATCGATGCCGCTCGCCGTGAGGCGCTTCGCGCACGCGGTGAACGCGTCCGCGCGGGCCTGCAGCGAGCCGTCCGAGAGCGCGTCGCCCTCGTGCCGCATCGCCGAGACGACCTCGGGGCAGGCGAGCTCGACGGAGCCGTCGACGCCGCGGTAGCCGACGAGCACGACGTCGTGCTTGGCGGTGAAACGGCTCGCGTCCGGGAACGACATGTTCGTGATGCCGGGGCCGCCTTGCAGGCGGAAGATCGGCGTGCCCGCATGCGCCGAGCGCGCGCGGATGCGGGTCACCGGCAGCGCGATCAGGCGCGACTGCGGGTCGTTGCGGTTCTCGGGCACGACGAGCGTGCCGCAGTCGGCGCGGTAGCTGCCGTGCTCGGTGGCGTACGTGCACGGCTTCAGCGTCAGCTGGCCGGCGTGGGCGCCCGACGGCACGGACACGGAGCCGGCGCCGGGTGCGAAGCGGATGAAGGCGAGCGCCGCCACCGCGAGGGTGATCAGGGCGAGAGCGACGATCCGCGCCGGCCCGAGGGGTCTGTTGGTCGTGGTTTCCATGCCGCTGACGCTAGGTTCGGGCCGGCCCGCCGACGTCGTCCGGAAGCCGCGCCGGCGCTCGTCCCGGACGATGATCCGAGCTCCTACCTGAGGACGAGGCGCGTTCCGATCGCAGGCAGTACGGTCGGCCTGTGAAGACGCTCGCCTCGCTCGCCCGCAGCCACGGATTCGACGTCCTGATCCCGCTCGCGGCGCTCGAGTGCGCGCTCGAGATCGCGTTCCGGCACGACGCCGCGCACGCGCCCACCACCACGCGCTGGCTGACGGTGCCCGCGGTCGCGCTCGTCGTGCTGCCGCTGCTCGCGCGCCGCCGCCTGCCGTTCGCTGCGCCGGCGGCCGTCTGGCTGATCGGTGCCGCGCTCTCGCTCGTCGACGGGCGGCTCGTCGTCTTCAGCGCGACGCCGCTGATCGCCGGCATCGTCGCGGCCTTCCTGCTCGGCAGCGTCTCCGACGACGTGCTCGCGCGCGTCGGCCTCGCGATCGTGCTCGGCGGGGCGGGCATCGTCGTCTACAACAGCCCGGATCACGCGGCCGGCGAGCTCGTCTTCACGCCGCTCCTGTTCGGCATCGGCTGGCTTGCCGGCTACGCCCTGCGCGAGCGCGGCCAGCGCGCCGAGGCCGCCGAGTTGCGCGCGAGCCGTGCCGAGCACGAGCGGGAGACGGCGGCGCGCATCGCGGTCGCCGAGGAGCGCGCCCGCATCGCGCGCGAGCTGCACGACATCGTGGCCCACTCGGTGAGCGTGATGGTGCTCCAGGTCGGCGCCGTGCGGCACAAGCTCCCCGCGGCGCTCGCGCCCGACGTCGAGGCGCTCCGCGGCGTCGAGCAGACCGGCCGCTCGGCGCTCGCCGAGATGCGCCTGCTGCTCGGCGCGATGCGCAGCGACGGGGACGACCTCGAGCTGTCGCCGCGCCAGGGGCTCGACCGCCTCGCAGCGCTGATCGACGAGATCGGCCGCGCCGGGCTGCCGGTGCGCCTGCAGGTCGAGGGCGAGGTCGTCGCGCTGCCCGCCGCGATCGACCTCTCGGCCTATCGGATCGTCCAGGAAGGCCTCACGAACGCGCTCAAGCATGCCCGCGCCGGCCACGCCGACGTCGCCGTCCGCTACGGGCCGGGCGACGTCTCGATCGAGGTGCGCGACGACGGCAGCGGCCCGCACGCCGGCGACGGCCTCGGCCACGGGCTGATCGGCGTGCGCGAGCGCGTCAAGATCTACGGCGGCGAGATGAGCGCGGGCCCGGCGCCGGGCGGCGGCTTCGTGCTCACCGCCCGGCTGCCGGTCGCGGGCCACGTCCGATGAGCATCCGCGTGCTCGTCGCCGACGATCAGTCGATGGTGCGCGCCGGCTTCCGCATGCTGCTCGCGGGAGAGCAGGGGATCGAGGTCGTGGCCGAGGCGAGCAACGGCCTCGAGGCCGTCGCCAAGGCTGCGCGCTACGCGCCGACGGTCGTGCTGATGGACATCCGCATGCCCGAGCTCGACGGCCTCGAGGCCACCCGGCGCATCCTCGCGGCAAACGACCGCGCACGGATCCTGATCCTCACGACGTTCGACCTCGACGAGTACCTCTATGAGGCGCTCAGCGCCGGCGCCAGCGGCTTCGTCCTCAAGGACGATCCGCCCGAGCAGCTGATCGCGGCGATCCGCACCGTCGCCGCCGGTGACGCGCTGCTGTCACCCACCATCACGAAGCGCGTGATCCGGCAGTTCACCCGCATCCCTCGGCCACCGCCACAGGACGAGGTCGCCAACCTCAGCGCGCGCGAACGAGACGTCCTGCGCCTG
>DASXXY010000270.1:0-5976 GCA_036502805.1 Gaiellales bacterium
TAGTGCGCGGTCCCGGGACGGAGCACTGATGTTCGACGCGATCTTCGTGCCGCAGCGGCTGCTCGACGAGCTCGGCGACCGCGCGTGGCTGCAGGCGATGCTCGACGCCGAGCGCGCGCTGGCGGTCGCCGGCGCCGCCGCGGGCGTGATCCCGGCGAGCGCGGCGCAGGCGATCGCGGCCGCCTGCCGCGCCGAGCTGTTCGAGAGCGAGCGCATCGCGCGCGAGGGCCGCGGCTCCGGCAACCCCGCCGAGCCGCTCGTGCGCGCCCTGCGCGCCGAGGTGGGCGGCGACGCCGCCGGCTGCGTGCACCACGGCGCGACGAGCCAGGACATCGTCGACACCGCCGCGATGCTCGTCGGCCGGCGCGCGCTGACGCTGATCCTGGCCGATGTCGCGGCCGTCACCGCGGCCTGCGCGCGGCTCGCCGACGCGCACCGCGCAACGCCCATGGTCGCGCGCACGCTGCTCCAGCACGCGCTCCCGACCACGTTCGGCTACAAGGCCGCGGGCTGGCTCGCCGGCGTGCTCGAGGCCGAGCTGCTCGTGAGAACCGCGGGCGAGCGGCTGGCGGCACAGCTCGGAGGCGCGGCGGGGACGCTGGCGGCGCTCGGCGAGCACGGCCCGGCGATCGCCGGCCGCTATGCGAGCGAGCTCGGCCTCCCCGAGCCCGAGCTGCCCTGGCACACCTCGCGCGTGCGCGTCTCCGCGCTCGGATCCGCGCTCGCGACGCTCGCCGGTGCGCTCGCGAAGATCGCGCTCGACGTCGTGCTGCTGGCGCAGACCGAGGTCGGCGAGGTCGGCGAGCCGGACGGGGAGGGTCGCGGCGGCTCCTCGACGATGGCGCACAAGCGCAACCCGATCGGCTCGACGCTGGCGCTCGCGAACGCGCGCCGGGCGACCGCGCACGCCGGCGTCCTGAGCGCGAGCCTCGCGCAGGAGCACGAGCGCGCCGTCGGCGCCTGGCACGCCGAATGGGATGCGATCGCCGGCGTCCTCGCGGCTGCCGGCGGCGCCGCCGCGCATATGGCCGAGGTGCTCGGCGGACTCCAGGTGCACGAGCGGCGGATGCGCGAGAACCTCGACCTGACCCGGGGCCTCGTGCTCTCCGAGCGGCTCGTCTTCGAGCTCGCCGAGCGCGTCGGGCAGGCCGATGCGCGGGCCTTCGTGAGCGAGGCGGCGGCGCGCGCCGCCGAGCGCGGCACGCCGCTGCGCGACGAGCTGGCCGCCGACCGGCGCGTGCCGCTGACGGCCGGCGAGCTCGCCGCCGCGTTCGACCCCGCGACGTACACGGGCGCGGCCGAGCTGTTCGTCGACCGCGCCCTGGAGCTGTACCGCCGTCAGTCGTAGGCGCCCCGTCCGGGGGCCGCGTGCGCGACCCCCGGAGCGGAGCATCGGGTCACGAGGGTTCGACGCGCAGGTTGACGAGCCGGCGCGCGGCGACGCCCGCGATCAGCTTGTCGCCGGCGACGCGCGCGCGCACGAACATCACGAGCGTGGCGCCGCGCTGGAGCGGCAGCTTGTGGGTGGGCTGGAGCGTCAGCGTGGCCGTGCCGTCCGAGCCCGTCTTGACCTCGGCCGGGGTGGACGAGCGGCCGAACGGGAGGCCCTCCACGAACACGAGCGCGTTGCGCACCGCGTAGCCGCGCGTGTCGGAGACGTGGATCTTGGCCGTGAACGCAGCCCGCGAGGTGAGCGGGTTGGGCGAGAACGAGACCTTGTCGATCACGAGCAGCGCCGGCGCCTTGACGTCGGTCGCGTCGATCGACTTGGCGCCCGAGGGCAGCGTGACGACGCTGGCCGGGGCCAGGCTCACGATCACCCCGGTCGGCACCGACGTCTCCGTCTGGCTGCCGAGCGCGTTCTTGGCCGTCACCGCGAGGCGGACGGTCCTGTCGACGTCGGCCGCCGTGAGCACGTAGGTCTTGGCCGTGGCGCCGGTGATCGGGACGCACGCGCTGCCCGTCGCGTCACAGCGCGACCAGGCGTACGTGAACGCGATCGTGGCGGCTCCGGCCCACGTCCCGTCCGTGCCGACGAGCGTCTGGCCCTCGGTGTTCGTGCCCGTCACGGTGGGCGCGACGGTGTTCTGCGGGCCGGCGCCCGGGGCGATCACGGCCGTGGCCGCGGATGGGCTGTCCGGCGAGGTGCCGCCGGCGTCGGTCGCGACGGCGACGACGCGGTCGGTGTTGCCGACGTCGGCCGAGCTCGGCACGTACGTCAGCGCCGTCGCGCCGTCGATGTCGGAGCAGGTCGTGCCCGTGTCGCTGCAGCGCTGCCAGCGGTAGGCGACGCTCGTCGGCGGCGTCGCCCACGTACCGGGCGTGACCGTCAGCGTCTCGCCCGCTTTCGCGGTGCCGCCGATCGTCGGTGGCGCCGTCGGATTCGGGCCGCCTGCACCAGTGGCGCTCGCGGTGAACGCCGTCGCGGCGATCGTGCCGACCAGGAGCAGGAGCCCCAGGGAACGGGTATGGCGAAATCGCTTCATCGAAAGAACCTCCGGGACCGGAATTGCCGTGAGCTCACACGGTTGCGCCTACTTGCAAGCAGAACCCGCACCGGAACGTCAGGGTTCCGTAAGGGGTTTTTCTCACCTCATCCCCAGGTTTTGCAGGTGAATCACGGATCGGTGACATGCGCCAAGCTGGGAGGCGTGCGCCAGCGGATCCTGCTCGCGATCTTCCTCGGCGGCGCTGCCGGCGGCCTCGCGCGGGCCGTCCTCGAGCGTCAGTGGCCGGCCGACGGCCGCAGCTGGCCGTGGGTCACGTTCGCCGTCAACGTCGCCGGCACGGCCATCCTCGCCGCCGTCGTCGCGCGCCTCGGCGAGGGCCGCCTCGGGCGTCCGCTGATCGGCGTCGGCTTCTGCGGCGCGCTGACGACGTTCTCGGCGCTGCAGCTCGAGGCGCTCGAGCTCGCGCACCGCCACCACGTCCTCCTCGCGCTCGCGTACGCCGCCGGCAGCATCGGCGCGGGCCTCGCGACCGCCTACGGCGTCGGCGTGCTCGCCCGCAGGACGGCGACGGCGTGAGCGCGCTCCTGTGGGCCTGCGTCGGCATCGTCAGCGGCGCGGGCGCCGTGCTGCGCTTCGCGCTCCAGCGCGCCGTGCAGACGCGTCAGGCGGACGGCTTCCCGCTCGGCACGCTCGCCGTCAACGCCCTGGGCTCGCTGCTCCTCGGGGTGCTGCACGGCGCCGGCGTCGGCGGCGACGCGGCGCTCCTGCTCGGCACCGCGTTGCTCGGCTCGTTCACGACGTTCTCGACCTGGATGGTCGAGAGCGAGCGCCTCGCCGACCAGGGCGAGACGCGATTCGCCGCCGCGAACGTCGTCGCCGGCCTGGCGCTCGGCCTCGCGGCGGTCGCGCTCGGCTGGGCCGTCGGCGCCGTGCTCTGACGAGGCGCGCCGCCCGGCGCTCAGGTCGTTGCGAAGTGGATCGTCGCCACCCGTGCGGCAACCTCTGCGAGGCCACGGGAATCGCCGTTCTTCGACTGCTCGAGGAGGACGACGGTGTGCCCGCCCACCGAGAACAGGAGGGCCGGACCGCTCGTGCCCGCGTTGAGATCGACGCCTCCGCCGGTGACCGGGAAGAGCGAGACGCACGGGGTCGGCCCGCACGAGCCGTAGTTCGCCGGGGCATGACGGGTCGCGAGGTCGAACTCGAGCGCCGGACGCCCGTCGAACGTGACCTTGCGCACAGGGCCGAGCGCCAGGTGGGGGTTCTTCCGCATGTGCGCGAGCAGCTGCGCCGGGGTGCCCGCGCGCACGATCTGCGTGTCCGTCACGTAGACGCGCTGCGGTGCGATCACCGAGAACGCCTCGTCCGTATCGCGGGCTGCCACCAGCGAGAAGGCGTCCGGTTGCGGCAGTTCGGCGAACCATGAGTACGACGGCATCGAGAACGTGAACGGCGCTGCGAAGACTCCCGCCTTCCAGGCACCCGCCGCGAGCGGGCCCGTCTGCACGGGACGTGGGGTTCCGGTCGCGCGGTGGGCCGCCACGAGGCTGGGCCGAGGGGCCGTCGGAGCCAGCCGGACGAGCCCGTCCGTGCTCAGCGCCCAGATCGAGCCCAACCCGAACTCGAGCGCGACCGTGCGCGTGGACCCGATCGGGACGAGACGCCCCGCTCGGCGTCCCGTGGCCGCATCGATGCGCTCGAGGCTCTGCGCGCCGGCGCCGCGCTGCGACGCGGAGGTCGCGACCCAGACGTCGGCCCCGTGGGTCATCACCGCGCCCGGGAACCCGTCCGTGGGCACGGCGTCACGGGTGAAGCGCATCGTCCGCGCGTCGATCGGGGTCAGGATGCCCTCGCCGGCATCGGCCGACCACAGCGTGTCCCCTCCCACCGCCAAGGCACTCGGCGCGGGGTCGACGGCAAGCGACACGCCCTTCCCCGAACGTGCGTCGAAGCGCGTGACCACGCCCGAGATGAGGCCTTGGACGTAGCCGTACCTCCCACTCGCAGAGCTCACGTACGGCAGCAGCTCCGCGGGCATCCGCTTGCCGATGACCCGCATGCCTGCGGGGTCGAAGCGCAGCATCGCGCCGGTGCCGAAGGGATTGCCCGTCGCGAGCACCGTACCTGGCAGCCAGAGCATCCCGCCGGCGCTTCGCGCGGCGACCGGCATGAAGCGCTGATCCGCTCCGCTCACGTCGACGCTGCTCAGGACGCGCCCCGTGACCGGGCTCACTCGCAGCAGCTTGCTCGCATCCGTCACCCAGAGGCTGCCGTTCGCGACCGCGATGCCGTTCAGAAATGCCTTGTGCGCGTCGAGCACGCCGCCGGCTCCCACGAGCTCGTTCGTGCGCGCATCGATGCGCAGAAGGCGCCCCTGGCTCGTCGTCACCCAGACCGTGTGGCCACTGATCGCGAAGGCGGCGGCCTCTTCCTTTCCGGTCAGGCCGAGCGGGATGCGCGCGAGGACGCGAGCGCCAGGAGGAGCGACCACAGAACGTGGCCGGCCTCCGCCCCGAGACGAGATCAGCAGCGCGATCACGGCCACCAGCGCGGCGACTGCGATCGCCGCCGCGGCCGCCAGAAGCCGGAAGCGCCGCGCGGGTCGGGGCACCGGCACCGGGCCGAGCGCGCCGGCCAGGTCGGCCGGCCGCTCGAGCGCGCCGCTCCGCGCCTCGCCGATCGCGCTGCGCACGGCGTCGCTCGGCGCCTGCACGACCTGCTCGAGCACGTCGGCGAGCTCGCGGGTGCTCGTCGCGAGATCCGGCTCGGAGAGCCGGGATCCGGCATCTGCGGGGGCCCGGAGTGGATCGAGCAGACCACGCTCGCCGTCGCCGTCGCCCGCCACCATGACCGTGTCGAGATCGATCGGCACGCGGATGCCCGCCGCCGCCAGCGCCTCGGTCGCCGCGGCGACCCCGCGTGCGACCCGGATGGCCTGCACGCTCGTCAGCCTGCGCGTGGCGACGAGCTCCCGCAGCGGTCGCGCGGCGAGGTCGGGAGTGGCGGCGTAGGCGCCACCCTCGAACGTGCTCGCCGCCAGCACGGGCACGAGATTCGGATGCGTCACGGCTGCGACCCGTCGCGCATCCGCGGCAAGCGCCGCGGCCGTTGCGGGCATGGCCACCCGCACCAGGACCATGCGGTCGAGCCGGGCCTCCGAGGCCGTGTAGAGCCCCTCGCTCGCCGTCGCTCCGACGAGCGCGCCGATCACGAACGGGCCGACAGCGCTGTCCGGCGCCAGCGCGCCGGTCTGGCTTGCATCATCCGTCATGCGGGCGAGTGTACGGAGCGCCGGCGGGCACCGCTCACGGGACGTCGACGCGCGCGATCGTGCTGTCCGTGCCACTGGCGACCCAGACGCCGCTCGCGTCGGCCTGAAGCGCGAACGGCGGGGGCGCGAGCGCGATGGGCGCGCCGATCGCGCGCGCGGTGCGAGCATCCAGGCGAGTCAGCGTGCGATCGGAGGCGGCGATCCAGAGCGAGCTGCCCGAGCCCGCGATCGTCTCGAGCTTCTTGCCGATCGAGA
>DASXXY010000271.1:0-5722 GCA_036502805.1 Gaiellales bacterium
CGCCCGGGCCGCGATGATCGGCCCGCGCCGCTCCTCGCTCGGCCGCCGCATCGCGCGCTCGCTGCTGCCGCCCGCGGTCGTCCTCGACGTCAGCTTCGTGAACGGCCTCGAGGCCATCCGCTCGCTCGCGGCGACGGGTGCACCGGTGCTCGCCGTCGATCACCGCCGCAGCGCGCTCGGCTTCCGCTCGCGGCTCGCGACGCACGTGCTCGCGCCCGATCCGGTCGACGAGGAGGCCTACGTCGCGTTCCTGGCCGAGCTCGCCGAGCGCCAGTTCTCGGAGCCGGCCGTCGCCTTCCCGACGCACGACGCGCCGCTCGCAGCGCTCGCGCGCAACGCCGGGCGCCTGGCCGGCTACCAGCTGCCGGGCAGCGGCTGGGACGTGCTCGAGCCGCTGCAGCAGAAGCGCCACCAGTACGCCGTCGCGGAGACCGCCGGCGTCGGCGTGCCGCTCACGTTCGCAGTCGACGACGAGGAGTCCGCACGCGACGCCGCCGCACGGCTGAGCTATCCGGCGGTCGTCAAGCCGGGCGACCCGATCCCGTTCAAGCGGCGCTTCGGGCGCCCCGTGCTGGTCTGCGAGACGCCCGAGCAGCTGATCGAGGCCTGGCGCAGCGCCGCCGACTGCGAGCCGCTGCTGCAGGAGGTCGTCCCCGGCGACGACGCGACGCTCTGGACGGTCGGCTCGTACACCGACGCCGCCGGCACGGCGCTCGGCCTCTTCTGCGGCCGCAAGCTCGTGCAGATGCCGCGCGGCTTCGGCACCTGCCGCGTGGGCGAGGCGCGCTGGCGCGAGGACGTCGTCGAGCAGGCGCTGACGCTGCTGGGGGCGCTCGGCTTCCACGGCATCGCGCAGACGGAGTTCCGGCTCGACCCGCGCGACGGGCGCTTCAAGCTGATGGAGGTGAACCCGCGGCTGTGGCAGTGGCACGGCCTCGCGCGCGCCTGCGGCGTCGACCTGCCGCGCATCGCCTACCTCGACGTCCTCGGCCGTCCGCAGCGGCCCGTCCGCTCGGGACCCGCGCACGACGGGCGGCGCTGGGTCGTCGCAGCGGCGCACCTGCGCGCGGCGCACCGCGAGGGCACGCCGCTGCGCCGCGCGCTGCGCGAGATGGGCCCGCACCCGGTCGAGGGCACGTTCGCGCTGCGCGACCCCCTGCCCGCGCTCGTGCAGGCGAGCGGGCTCGTGACGGCGCCGCTCGCACGCGCCGTGCGCCGCCGCCGCGGGGGCGCCGCGTGATCACGCTGCGCCCGTGGCTCGATCGCCTGCTGCTCGCGACGCTCGTCGTGACGACCTGGCACAAGCTGCACTGGTCGCCCGGCGCCGGCGACGTCACGCTCGAGGACGTCATCGCCCTCGGCTTCGTCGGCCTCTTCGTCGCCGACCGCTGCATCCGCCGCGACGCGCGCATGCACCGCGTCGCACTCGGGCTCCTGCTCGCCATGGCCGTGCTCGAGATCGTCTACCTGGGCGGCTACTTCGCGCTCCAGAACAGCGAGGAGCTGTCCCAGTACGCCAAGGGCATGACGAAGTTCGCGCTCCACTTCGCGTTCCTCGTCTGCGGCACGCAGTACGTGATCGACCGCGGCGAGCGCCTCTTGCGGCGCACGATCGGAGCGTTCGTGCTCGGGCTCATCATCAACTGCGCCTACGGCGTGGCGGAGCTGGCGGCGCAGGTCGGGGCGGGCGTCAACCTCGACAAGCGCATCATCGGGCCGCTCACGTTCGGGCAGGGCAGCCTCGGCGGCATCAACGTCTACGGGCAGACGACGTCGGTCGCGCAGGGCAGCTACGTGACGCACGGCGTGTACCGCGTGAACGCGCTCGCGCTCGACCCGAACCACCTCGGGATCATGCTCTGCGTGCCGATCCTGCTGCTGCTGCCGTTCGCGCTGCGGATCGGCGTGCGCAGCCGCCACGGGCTGCTGCTGGCCGGGCTGATCGGGTTCTTCGCCGTGCTCGAGGTGCTGACGCTCTCGCGCTCGGGCTTCCTCGGCCTCGCCTGCGGCCTCGCGGTGCTGGCCTGGCCGCTGCGGCGCCAGCTGCTGCAGGCGCGCGTCGTCGCGCCCGTCGCGGCGCTGCTCGGCCTCGCCGCGCTCGCGCTCGCCTCCTCGCCGTACGCCCGTCAGGTCATCCGCTCGCGCGTCACGCTGAGCGACAACTCGGCCAAGGTGCACTTCCAGTTCTTCGACCTCGTGACGCCGATCCTGGACTCGCACCCGGCCTTCGGCCTCGGCCTCAACACGTTCTCCGTCTACTACCAGTTCCTGACCGGCAAGACGAACTGGGGGCCGCACTCGTTCTACATCGCGCTGCTCGACGAGACCGGGCTGATCGGCGCCGTCGTGTTCGCCGCGTTCCTGATCTGGGTCGGCATCCGGCTCGCCGTGATCCTGCGCGCGGCGCGCGTCCTGCGCCGCCGCCGCGACCCGCAGGCCGCCGAGTGGCGCTCGCTCGGCATCGGCCTGACCGCCGGGCTCGTCGCGACGCTCGTCGCGAACGTCTTCTACCTGACGATGCAGTTCTACTACTTCTACGGCCTCGTCCTGATCGTCGTCGCGGCCTCGGCGCTCGCGGTCGAGCGCGTGCGGCGCACGCCGCTGTCGGCATGACCGACGTCTCCGTCGTGATCGTGAGCTACGAGAGCCGCGCGCTGCTCGCGCGCTGCCTCGCCGCGCTCGCCGCGGATGCCGGCGGGGCGGCGAGCCGCGAGACGATCGTCGTCGACCAGGCCTCGAGCGACGGCACCGCGGACTGGCTCGCGGACGAGCACCCCGGCGTCCGCGTCGTCGCGCTCGCCGAGAACGCCGGCTTCGGGGCCGGCAACAACCGCGGCGCCGCGCTCGCGCAGGGGCGCTGGCTGCTGCTCCTGAACAGCGACGCGTTCGTGCGCCCGGGCGCGATCGACGAGCTCGTGCGCTTCGCCGAGGCGAGGCCGGAGATCGGAGCCGTGGGGCCGCGGCTGCTGTGGCCCGATGGACGGCTGCAGCGCTCCTGCCGGCGCTTCCCGACCGTCTTCCGGCTCGCGACCGAGTACCTCTACCTGCGCAAGCTGGCGCCGCGCTCGCGGATCCTGAACGGCTTCTACTGCGGCGAGTTCGCGCACGACGAGCCGCGGCGCGTGGACTGGGTGACGGGCGCGTGCGTGCTCGTGCGGCGCGAGCTGTACGAGCGCCTCGGCGGCTTCGACGAGGCGTTCTTCCTCTACTCCGAGGAGGTCGACCTGCTCTGCCGCGCGGCCGAGGCGGGCGCCGAGGCGTGGTACGACCCGGCCGCCGAGGTCGTGCACGTGTGGGGCGGGACCGCGGGCCGCGCCTCGGCGCTGACGCTCGAGGAGCAGGCGCGCAGCCACGTGCGCTACCTCAGTAAGCACGCCACGCAGGCGACGGCGCGCCGTGCGCGGTTCGTGCTCCTGACCGGGCTGCGGCTGCGCGCGCGCCGCTCGCCCGCCTACCGCGAGGCCGCACGCTGGCTCGCGGCCCGATCCGTGAGCGCCCTGGTGGCCGAGCAGCGGCCGCAGCCCCGTGGAGCGGATGACTGAGAGCCCCCGTCCGACCCTCTAAGGTGGCCCGGTGATCGTGCTGAGAGTGATCTTCTGGGCGTCGCTCCTGGCGCTCGCCTGGACGCACGTCCTCTACCCCTTCTTCATCGCGGGGCTGGCCCGGCTGCGGCCGCGCCCGGCGCACGCCGATCCGGGCTTCCGCCCGCGCGTCGCGCTCGTGATCGCGGCCTACAACGAGGACGACGTGATCGCGGCCAAGCTCGAGAACGCGCTCGCGCTCGACTACCCGCGCGAGCTCCTGCGCATCGTCGTCGCGTCGGACGCCTCGAGCGACGGCACGGACGAGCTCGTGCGCGGCTACGCCGACCGCGGCGTCGAGCTCGTGCGCGCGCCGCGCGGGGGCAAGGTCAACGCCCAGAACCACACCGTGCGGACGCTCACGGACGTCGACGTCGTCGCGTTCTCGGACGCCAACTGCGAGTGGTCGCCGGACGCGCTCTCGCAGCTCGTCGCACCGCTCGCCGACCCCGGCGTCGCGTACGTCTGCGGGCGGCTCCAGCTGCGCTCCCCCGAGGGCACGAACATGGAGGGCGCGTACTGGCGCTACGAGCTCTGGCTGCGCGCCCGCGAGTCGCTCGCGAAGTCGGTGACGGGCGGCAACGGCTCGATCTACGCCGTGCGCCGCGAGCGCTACGAGGACGTCGACCCGCGCTTCGGGCACGACCTCTCGTTCCCGTACCTGATGGTCAAGCGCGGCTTCCGGGCGGTCTACGCGCCGCGCGCCACCGCGCTCGAGAAGATGACGACGGACCTCTCCGACGAGTTCCGCCGCAAGGTGCGCATGTTCGGGCACTGCTGGCTGCTCGTGCTGCACGGGCGCATGTTCAGCCTGCGCCGGCTCGGTCCGCTTTATTGGGTCGAGATGATCTCGCACCGCCTCCTGCGCTACGCCAGCGGACTGCTGCACCTGGCGCTGCTCGCGACGTCGCTCGTGCTCGCGTTCAGCGACGGCGGGGTGTACGCGGTGCTGCTCGCGCTGCACGCCGTCTTCGCGCTCTGCGTGCTCGCGTCGATCGCGCTGCGGGGCCGCGTGCGCCTGCTCGCGCTGCCCCACTACTACCTGCTCGTGACGCTCGCGACGCTGCTCGCGCTGGGCGACGTCTTCCGCGGCGTGCCGGCCGTCTGGGAGCGCGCGGAGGGCACGCGGTGAAGGCGCAGGGAGCGGCTGTCAAGCGCGCCGTCGACATCGTCGGCGCGGCTGCCGGGCTGGCCGTCGCGGCGCCCATCCTGGCGCTCGCCGCCTGCGCCATCAGGCTCGAGGACCGCGGCCCGGTGCTGTTCCGGCAGCTGCGCCTCGGGCGCGGCGCCAGCGAGTTCGAGATCCTCAAGCTGCGCACCATGACCGTCGACGCCGAGACGCTCCGCAGCGACGGCGTGGTCGAGGCGAACGACCCGCGCATCACGCGCATCGGCGCCTTCCTGCGGCGCACGGCGATCGACGAGCTGCCGCAGCTCTGGCACGTCCTCACGGGCGAGATGAGCCTCGTCGGCCCGCGTCCCGTCCCGCCGTCGCACCTCGAGCGCTACGACGAGACGCAGCGGCGCAGGCTCGACGTCAAGCCCGGCCTCACGGGCTGGGCGCAGATCCACGGGCGCGCCTCGCTGCCGTGGCCCGAGCGGCTCGCGCTCGACGTGGAGTACGTCGACAACCAGTCGCTCGCGCTCGACGCGCGCATCCTCGCGCGCACCGCCGGCGTGCTCCTGCGCCGTGACGTCGCCTATCGCGGGGAGGCCGGCGGATGGCGCTGAGCGCGACGCGGCCCGAGCTCACGATCGTGGTCCCGGCGTACAACGAGGCGGGCACCATCGAGGCCGTCGTGGAGCGCCTGCGGGTGCTCCCGTACGAGCTCCAGATCATCGTCGTCGACGACTGCTCGACGGACGACACGGCGGCGATCGCCGAGCGCCTCGAGGGCGTCGAGCTCGTGCGCCACGACGTCAACCGCGGCAAGGGCGCCGCGCTGCGCTCTGCGTTCGCAGTGGCGCGCGGCGAGGTCGTCGTGATCCAGGACGCCGACCTCGAGTACGACCCGGTCGACATCCCCGAGCTCGTCGCGCCGATCCGCTCGGGCGTGGCCGACGCGGTCTTCGGCTCGCGCCTGATCGGCGGCCGGCCCCAGCGCGCGCACCTGTTCTGGCACAAGGTCGGCAACCGGGCG
>DASXXY010000272.1:0-4793 GCA_036502805.1 Gaiellales bacterium
ACATGCTGGTCGTGATCGACGAGCTCGCCGACCTCATGATGGTCTCGCCGGCCGAGGTCGAGGACGCGATCATCCGGCTCGCCCAGAAGTCGCGCGCCGTCGGCATCCACCTGCTGCTGGCCACGCAGCGCCCGTCGGTGGACGTGATCACGGGCATGATCAAGGCCAACGTGCCGAGCCGCATCGCCTTCGCCGTCTCCTCGCAGACCGACTCGCGCGTGATCCTCGACGTCGGCGGCGCCGAGGCGCTCCTGGGCTCGGGCGACATGCTCTACAAGCCGCTCGGCACCTCGCGCCTGCAGCGCGTGCAGGGCGGCTACATCTCCGAGGAGGAGATCGCGCTGCTCGTGCAGCAGTGCCGCGTCCAGGCCGAGCCGGAGTTCGACGAGGAGCTGCTCGAGGCCGCCCCGGACGTCGAGTCCGAGGAGCTCGACCCCGACGAGGACGAGCTGCTCGACGACGCGATCCTGTGCGTCGCCCAGCACGAGACCGCCTCGGTGTCGTTGCTCCAGCGCCGCCTGCGCGTCGGCTACACGCGCGCGGGACGGCTCGTCGACATGCTCGAGCGGCGCGGCGTGATCTCCGGCTACGAGGGCTCGAAGCCGCGCCGCGTGCTCGTCACGTACGACGAGGCGCTGCGCATGGTCGGGCGCGCCCCCATCGAGGGGTGAGCGGCGCGAGCTGGCAGGCCCGCACCGCCCGCGCCATCGTCATCGGCGCAGTGGGGGAGGGGGTCTTCGGCCTACTCGCGGTCACCGTCGCGAACGGCTTCGCGGTGGCGACGATCGTCGTCGCGATCGTCGTCGGGTGGTACCTCGGCCCGGTCTACGGCGGTCTCGGCGCCGGCTTCCCCCCGATCGGCATCGCGTTCGTGCCCTCCGACGACGGGCACGTCGGCCAGAGCATCTCGGTGGCGCTCTTCGTGATGCTCCTCCTGGGAGGCCCCGCGTGGGTCACCGGACGGGTGCGCGAGCGCTACGGACGGCCGCCGTGGGCGCAATCACGGGGGCGTGCCCGGTAGACTGCGCTCCGCGCGGGCCCGGGAGCCCGCGCAGGGAGACGTATGTTCGAGATCGGTGCCACTCTGCGCGAGGCGCGTGAACGCCGCCAGCTGACCTATGAGCAGGTCGAGGCGGAGATCAAGATTCGCGCCAAATACCTCCGCTCGCTCGAGGAGGAGGAGTTCGACTCCCTCCCGTCGGGCACGTACGTGCGCGGCTTCCTGCGCGCCTACGCGAGCTATCTCGGCCTCGACGGGCGCCTGTTCGTGGACGAGTACGCCTCGCGCTTCGGCACGCGCCACGACGACGAGCTCTTCCGCCGCCGCCGAGAGCGCCCCATGACGCAGCGGCGCGAGTCCTCGAGCGCGGTGCTCGTCGCGCTCATCGCCGTGGTCGCGATCGGCGTCCTGTTCTTCGTCGCCTGGCGCTTCGGGCCGGGGGAGGCGAACACGCCGGCGCCGAGCTTCACGATCACGACGACCCAGGCGACGACGAGCGGGCGCAACGAGAACCAGGCGATCGTCACGAGCACGGTCACGGTCACGAGCACGACGCGCCGCGACCCGAACGCCTCGACCCGGCAGCCGGTCAAGCTGCGCGTCGACATCGATCCCACGGGCACCGACACGTGGGTCAAGCTCACGCGCCTCTCGAGCGCCAAGGCGATCGCCCAGAAGGTCGTCCCGGCCGGCGGGCACCTGGGCGGCGGCGCGCTCTCCGACGACTACGGCTTCGCGATCGAGACCGCAGTCCCCGGCAACGTCTCGCTGGCGGTCAACGGCCACGACTTCTCGATCTCCGGCAAGGGGCCGTGGCTCGTCACGGCCGACGCCGACGGCCCGCACGTCGTGCCGGCGAAGAAGATCCCGCCGGCGCAGGCGACCGAGGGGAAGTGACGGCCGGCAGGCCGACCGCAGCGCTGCTCGTGACCGGCCAGGAGCTGCTGCTCGGGCTCGTGGCCGACGCCAACACGCGCTTCCTGGCCCACGAGCTCGACGAGCTCGGCCTCGAGCTGCGCCGCGTCGCCATCGTCGGCGACGGGCACGACGAGATCGCCGCCGCGCTGCGCGAGCTGGCGGGCCACGACCTGATCGTCACCTCGGGCGGCCTCGGGCCGACGCACGACGACCGCACCGTCGCCGCCGTGGCCGACGTCGCCGGCGCCGAGCTGGCCGTCGACGAGCCGCTGCGCGTGCAGATCGCGGCGATCACGGCCGACTACGCGCGCCGTCGCGGCACCGACCCGGCGCTCAACGCCGAGGGCGACCGCAAGCAGGCGCTCGTGCCGCGCGGGGCGACGGTGATCCCGCCGGCGGGAACCGCGCCGGGCCTGCTCCTGGCACACGGCGCGGGCCATGTGCTCGTGCTGCCCGGCCCGCCGCGCGAGCTCGCCGCCGTCTGGCGCAGCGCGCTCGCGCTGGAGCCGCTGATCGCCCTGCGCGAGCGCGCAGGCGCGCTCCTGCGCCACACGCTGCGCGTCTACGGGCTCGGCGAGCCGGTCGTGGCGCGCGCGTTCGCCGCGGCCGGAGGCGACGACGGCGGCGGCACGCGCACGACGATCTGCGCGCGCTCGCTCGAGGTCGAGGTCACGGTGCGCGCCGAGCCCGAGCGCCGCGACGATCTCGAGCGCCTCGTGGCCGGCCTGCGCGAGCGGCTCGGAGACGCCGTCTACGCCGAGGACGAGCGGCCGCTCTCCGAGCACGTCCTCGAGGCGCTGCGCGCGCGCGGGCTGCGGCTCGCCGTCGCGGAGTCGTGCACCGCCGGCCTCGTGGGCGCGCGCCTGGCCGACATCCCCGGCTCGTCCGACGTGCTGCTCGGCGGCGTGATCGCCTACGCCAACGAGGTCAAGCAGGCGCTGCTCGGCGTGCCCGCGGAGCTGCTCGCCGAGCACGGCGCCGTCTCCGCCGAGTGCGCGCGCGCGATGGCCGCGGGTGCGCGGGCGGCCACGGGCGCCGAGGTCGGCGTCGCGGTCACGGGCGTCGCGGGGCCCGGCGGAGGCAGCGAGCGCAAGCCGGTCGGGCTCGTGTACCTGCACGTCTCGACGCCCTCCGCCGAGCGCGGGCAGGAGCTCCGCCTGCCGGGCGATCGCGGGCAGGTGCGGGAGCTCGCGGCGGTCGCCGCGCTGCAGCTCGTGCGCACGACGCTGACCGCGCCGTGACGCTCTCGCGACGTTTCGCGCGAATGCGGCGGACCCCGCTCGCTAAGCTACCGGCAGAACATACGTTCGTATGACATTCGGCGGCGCTTCGTCCGGAGCCGCTGCAACACTAGCGAGCCCGGTTGGCGTGGAGGAGACGAGATGGCAGATCAGAAGAATCAGGCGCTGACGGCAGCGCTCGGACAGATCGAGAAGGCGTTCGGCAAGGGCGCGATCATGCGCATGGGCGACGAGAGCAACATCCCGGTCGCGGCGATCTCGACCGGCTCGCTGTCGCTCGACCTCGCACTCGGGGTCGGCGGCGTCCCGCGCGGCCGCATCGTCGAGATCTTCGGCCCGGAGGCCTCGGGCAAGACGACGCTCTGCTACCACATCCTCGCGGAGGCCCAGAAGGCCGGCGGGACGTGCGCATTCATCGATGCGGAGCACTCGATGGACCCCGGCTACGCCGCGGCCATCGGCGTCGACATCGACGAGCTGCTCGTCTCGCAGCCCGACTCGGGCGAGCAGGCGCTCGAGATCTGCGAGCTGCTCGTGCGCTCGGGCGCGATCGACATCGTCTGCATCGACTCCGTCGCGGCGCTCGTGCCGAAGGCCGAGCTCGAGGGCGAGATCGGCGACTCGTTCGTCGGCATCCAGGCGCGGCTCATGAGCCAGGCGCTGCGCAAGCTCGCCGGCTCGCTCAACCGCAGCGGCACCGTGTGCGTGTTCACGAACCAGCTGCGCGAGAAGATCGGCGTGATGTTCGGCTCGCCCGAGACCACGCCCGGCGGTCGCGCGCTCAAGTTCTACGCCTCGGTGCGGCTCGACATCCGCCGCATCGAGACGCTCAAGGACGGCGCGGAGGCCTACGGCAACCGCGTGCGCGTCAAGGTCGTCAAGAACAAGGTCGCGCCGCCGTTCCGGCAGGCCGAGTTCGACGTCATCTACGGCCACGGCATCTCCTGGGAGGGCACGGTGCTCGACGTGGGCATCGAGAAGGCCGTCGTGCAGAAGAGCGGCTCCTTCCTGTCGTTCGAGGAGGAGCGCATCGGCCAGGGCCGCGAGAAGGCCAAGGCGTTCCTGCGCGAGCATCCCGACGTCACGCAGCGCATCCTCAACCGCATCCAGGCGGTCACGGAGGGCTCGATCATCCCGGGCGCCACGGTGCCGGCGCCGGGCCAGGCGCTCGGCGAGGTCAGCGGGCCGGTCGATGCGCCCGTCGCGGCGCCTGCGGCGCCCGCTGCGACCTCGGCCGCGGAGCCCGAGGCGGCGGCGAGCAACGGCGTCCCGGTCGCGGCCGGCGTCGGCGGCGACGCCTAGGCGGCACGGAGCCTCGGCCGGAGCACGGGCGGGGATGGACGAGGACGAGACACGCGAGCGAGTGCTCGACGCAGCCGGCAAGGCGCTGGCGCGTCGGGCGCTCTCGCGCGCGGCGCTCGCCGAGCGCCTCGCTCGCGTCGCCTCGCCCGACGTCTGCGAGGCGGTGCTCGACGATCTCGAGGAGCTCGGCTACGTCGACGACGAGGCGCTCGCGCTCGCGCTGGCCGAGCAGCGGCTCGCATCCGGATGGGGGCCAGGGCGCGTCGAGGCCGACCTCGAGCGGCTCGGCGTCTCGGACGCTGCGGCGCGGACGGGGCTGCGCGCGGCGGAAG
>DASXXY010000273.1:0-27117 GCA_036502805.1 Gaiellales bacterium
CGAGCCGCGGCCGGTGCTGCTGTACGTCGGGCGATTCCTCGACTTCAAGCGCGTACCGCTGCTCGTGCGCGCGTATGCGCAGGCCCGCGAGCGCATGACGGTGCCGGCGCCGCTCGTGATCTGGGGCGGTGCGACGGGCGAGTGGGAGGGTGAGCACCCGCACACGGTCTCCGTGCGCGAGGGCGTCGAGGGCGTCTTCTTCGCGGGCTGGCGCGGTCATGACGACCTGCCGCTCGGCCTGGCCTCCGCCGACTGCTTCGTCGCCCCGTCGACGGCCGAGCCGTTCGGCCTCGTCTACCTCGAGGCGATGGCCTGCGGCCTCCCGGTGATCGGCACGCAGAGCGGGGGCCCGCCCAGCTTCATCAACGTCGTGCCGGGCGAGCCCGACGGCTGGCTCGTGCCGCCCGACGACTGCGACGCGCTCGCGGCGGCGATCGTGCGCGCGGTCGACGACCCCGGACTCCGCCGGCAGTACGGCGCGAACGGAGCGAGGCACGTGCGCGAGCGCTTCTCCTGGGACGGCCTTGCGGGCCGCTTCATGGACCTCTATGAACAGGTCCGAGGCGCCTGACGCGGCTCGTGGTGCACGGCCACGGTCTCGCAGTCCCGGTTCCGCGTGCGCCCGACTCGCCCGACGCGACACGCATCGGCGGGGCTGACCCCGACCGTGCAGCCCGCGCGCCGTGTCAAGCCGGCCGGGGAGGCGACGTAACCGCGGGAGCGCGCCGCGGCCGTGCGGCAGACTGCGGCCATGACAGCGAACTACGAGCGGGCCTTCGAGGGGCGCCCGCAGGTCTACGCCGCCTGGGTCGCGCTCAACACCGCCATCAAGGCGACCATGGAGCTGCGCCGCTACGAGCTCGCGACGTTCGCGGCCGCCCTGCGGCTGCGCTCGAGCTACTGCAGCCTGGCCCACGGGCGCATCCTCGCCGAGCAGTTCGACGCGCCCGTGCTCGCGATCGCGCGCGATCGCGCCGCTGCGGGACTGAGCGCCGTCGACCTCGCCGTGATGGCGCTCGCCGAGCGCGTCGTCGACGACGCGGCTGCGCTCGACGACGACGCCAGGCAGCCGCTCCGCGAGCTCGGGCTGTCGGAGGCCGAGATCGGGGACGTCGTGCTCGCGGCCTCCGCGCGGTGCTTCTTCTCGAAGGCGCTCGACGGGCTCGGCGCGCGCGCCGACGCGAGCTTCCGCGAGCTCGACCCCGAGCTGCGCGACGCGCTCGTCGTCGGCCGTCCGATCGCCGAGCGGTAGGCGCTCCTAGAGCGCCGAGGCGAGGAGCTCGAGCACGAGCGCGTTGAACGCGGCGGGCTGCTCGAGGCTCGGCAGGTGTGCGGCGGCGGCGATCTCCGCGTGGCGGGCGCCCGGGATTGCGTCCGAGATCCGCCGCGCCAGCGCGCGCATGTCCTCGACGTCGTCCCCGCCGCAGAGCACGAGCGCCGGCACGGCGATCTCGGCGAGCCGCGCGCCGACGTCCGCCGCGAGCAGCAGCTCGTGCAGGCTCGCCCAGTGCGGTGCCTGCAGCTCGAACGCCCGCCGCTGCATCGCTCCGACCGCCGCGCGGACGCCGGGCGCGACGTCGCGCGCCCGGGGGCCGTCGACCCACATGCGCAGGTTGAGCTCGGTCGCCTGATCGAGCGCTCCGCGGCTGACGGCCTCGTCCTCCGCGGCGCCGTAGTCGCGCACCTGCTGCGACCAGTGGACGTCGGGGAGACCGGCTCCCGCCACCACGAGTGCGCGCACGAGCGCGGGGCGCGCGACCGCCAGCTCGAGCACGACGCGGCCGCCGAGCGATGCTCCGACGAATGCCGCAGAGCCGATCCCGAGCTCGGCGAGGAGCTCGGCCACGTCGAGCGCGTAGGTCAGCGGCAGCCGATCGATCCCCGTCTCGCCGAAGCCCGCGAGGTCGAGCCGCACGACGCGGTAGCGCTCGCCGAGGGTCTGCCACTGCGGCTCCCACATGCGCCTGTCGGCGATCCCGGCGTGCACGAGGACGACGGTCTCGCCGCTGCCGTCGCTGTCATACGCGGTCGCCACCGCCCGAACGTATCGTCCCGGGCGCGCGGCGGCGAAGTGGTCTACCGACGGATCTTCGATGTGGCCCTGTCGCCTAGTCCACTCGCTGCCTACGATGATGCCATCACCGCGACGGAAGCGAGGCCCGCTTGGAGCCCACCGAGGTACTCAGGACGAAGGATCTGGCGGTCGAGGAGCCGCGGCCCATGGACGAGGAGCTGTGCGGCTATGCCTGGCTGCCGCGCATGATCGACAAGGCGCGCGCGAAGACTGCGGGCACCCTCGGCGACCTCATGCACCCGTGCCCGGTGGATCAGAACGCGCTCCGGCTGCTCCGCGTCGACGCGCTCGTGTTCCGCGAGATCGCGAGCTCCGCACGCACGGCCGCCGACGTGCTCGCCGGCCTCGCCGAGGCGGGTGCGCGCCCGGCCGCCGAGGCCTGGTTCGACGCACCGGCGTTCGAGCACGCGCTGATCAACGACGCGCACGCCGAGTCCCCCTGAGCGCCGGCTCGCCGGGCGGGCCCGTCACGCGGCGCGAGCGGCGCGGCGGTGGCGTGCCGCTCGCCGGCCCGCGCACCGGCTGGAGGCGCCCGGGCGCAGCGCGCTCAGGGCAGCGAGTAGGCCGACAGCTCGGCGTGCGCGTGCGCGCCTGAGCCGGGCGCGCCGGCGCCGACCAGCAGGAGCTTCCCGGCGATCGCCGGGAAGGCGTTGATGCCCGCACGCGCCCGCGCGCTCCAGAGCTGCCTGCCCGTCGCGCTCGCGAAGGCGTAGACGGTGCCGTCGTAGGTGCTCGTGAAGACGACGTCGTTGGCGACCGTGGCGGCGCCGAAGTCGGGCGAGGGGAGCGCATGCTGCCAGAGCACCCTGCCGGTCGCGGCGTCGAGCGCCGAGAAGCCTCCACGGCCCTCGGCGATCGGGTCGACGCCGTTCGACGACGTCGCGCTCGCGCGCGTCGCGAGATCCACCCAGGGCACGAAGACGCGCGTCCCCGCCAGCGCCATCGGCGTCTCGACGCCTCCGAGCGTGCCCGGGTAGACGACGACCGGCGCAGCCGGCAGCGGGCCCTCGTCGTGCTCGTGACGGCCGACCGGCGTCTCCCAGAGCGGCGCGCCGTCGTCGGCCCGGTAGGCGTAGACGCGGCCCATCTTGCCCGCGGTGATCACGACCTCGGCGTCCTCGGCCCCGAGTCGCAGCGTCGTCACGATGGGCGAGATCGCGAGGTCGTAGTCACGCACGTCGTGCGGCACGGCCTGGCGGTACCAGAGCAGCGTGCCGGTGCGGCCGTCGAGCGCCACGAGCGAGTCCGTGTAGAGGTTCGGGCCCGGCCGGCTGGCGCCGTTCGGAAACGCCTTCGTGCCGGGGAACGGCGCGGGGTTCGCGGTCGCGAGGAACACCCGCCCGTGCGCGTCGACCGCCGGCGGGTACCACAGCCCGCCGCCGCCGTTGAGGGCGGGATCGCCCCACAGCCGCGCGCCGCCGGCGACCGTGTCGAAGTGCCAGCGCGGCGTTCCGGTGCGCGCGTCGAGCGCCCACACGACGCCGTAGGCGCCGGGACGGTACGAGCCGCTCACGTTGCTCGGCACGGTGCTGAAGAGGACGGTGTGGTCGTACAGCTGCGGCGCGATCTCGATTCCCTCGTGCCCGCTGCGGGTGAGCGTGCGCGACCACAGGAGCCTGCCGGTCGCCGGGTCGAGCGCGAATGCGCTCGACGTCGTCGCCCCGTAGAGGCGGCCCCAGCCGAGCGAGATGCCGTTCGGGCCGACGTTCGGCTCGTCGAAGCGGTGCGCCCAGCGCAGCCTGCCGGTGGCGCGTGCGAGCGCGTAGACGTTCGAGTTCAGGTCCTGCAGGTAGACCGTGTCGCCGATCACGATCGGCGCCGATGCGAAGACGCCGAACGAGCTCGTGCCGGTGAACGCGAAGCGCCACTTCAGCCGCAGCCCTGCGACCGTGCGCGCATCGATCGCCGTGTCCGTCGTCGCGCGCGTGTTCGCGAGGTCGTGATTGTGCGCCGGCCAGGGATTCACGGCCCATTCGGGCGGCGGGACGCCGGTCGCGGGGCGTGCCCGGGCGGCGGGCGCAGGTGCCGTGAGCGCGAGCGCGATGACGGCGAGGCCGAGCGCGATGCGGGAACGACGGCCGCTCGGCATGCGCAGCGAGCGCCGAGCGGGGCTCCAGCCGGGGGCGTCGTCCACGCTCCCGGCGAGCGCCCGTCCGGCGCGCTCCGGTGCCGGACGGCCAAGTGGCACTCGCTGCGAGTGCCACTTGGAGGCCGGAGCCGGCCGCGTCCCGTTCGTTCCCATCGTCCCGTTGTAGGCGAGAGCTCGTCCGGCCTGCCGCGCGAGCGCTGCCGGCCGGGGCCGGCGGTGGCGCTTCAGGCGGCGAAGTCGGCGGTGGCCATGACGGCGTTGGGGGTGCCGTCGTAGGTGCCGAGGGCGAGGCCGAGGCCGATGTGGTGGAGGCCGGCGGTGAGGATGATGGCGCGGTGGATGGGGGAGTGCATCCACTGGCTGACGATGCCGCTGGCGGTGCCGTAGGAGCCCTGGCCCCAGGCGATGTCCTCGCCGGTGAGGGGGCTCTTGAGGTAGCGGGCGATGCGGGCGTCCCAGCTCTCGGTGGGGGAGTTGTGGTCGAAGTAGCTCTTCTGCAGCATGTCGGCGGAGTGGGCGCGGGCGGCGTTGCGCAGCGGGCTGCTGGCGGTGAAGGGCGTGAGCTTGTGCTGGCTGCGGATCTGGTTGAGCAGCGTCAGCACCTGCTGCTCGCTGGAGGCCTGGTAGGAGATGGTGCTCGCGGCCTGGGCGGCGGCGGGGAGGATGACGAGGGCGGCGGTGGTGATGAGGCTGAGAAGGAGCTTTCGCATACCTTCTAGATCGAGCTCCGCGACGCCGCTTTCGATCCGAGGAAGCCGCCTCGTCGCCTCCTCGTTTTCGACGACGAGACTCCTCGCAAACACCGATGCAGTGCGGCGGAACGGCTTGGCAGGGGCGTTCGGGAGCGCGGCGCTGATCCTCGCCTAGTCAGCTCTGGACTAGTGTTCCGCAGCGTGACGAACGCGGCGAGCCGCCGCGACACGCGACCGAGGAGCTCGGCATGGCAGTGGCGACCGGAATTCCCAGCGCAGCGCGCGACTTCCTGGCCGGTGGCGAGAAGCGCCTGTGGATCGACAACGAGTACGTCGACGCGACGAGCGACAGCACGATCACGGCCTGGAACCCGGCCGACGGCTCCGTGCTCGGGGTCGTGCAGGAGGCCTCCGCGGCCGACGTCGACCGCGCCGTGAAGTCGGCGCAGGCGGCCTTCGACGGCGAGTGGGGATCGATGACGCCGGACGACCGGGGCCGCATCCTCTGGAAGATCTCCGAGATCGTCGAGGCCAACCTCGAGGAGCTCGCGACGCTCGAGACGCTCAACAACGGCAAGCCGATCGTGGCCGCGCGCCGCGACGACATCCCGAACGTCGCCGCGATGTTCCGCTACTACGCGGGCTGGGCGACGAAGATCGAGGGCAAGTCGATCCCGGTCTCGAGCGGCAACTACCTCGCCTACACGCGCCACGAGGCGATCGGCGTGTGCGCAGGGATCATCCCCTGGAACTACCCGCTCATGATGGCCGGCTGGAAGCTCGCGCCCGCGCTCGCGTGCGGCAACACGATGATCATGAAGCCGGCCGAGCAGACGCCGCTCTCGCTGCTGCGGCTGGCCGAGTTGACGGCCGAGGCGGGCCTGCCGGCCGGCGCCGTCAACGTCCTCAACGGCATGGGCGAGACGACCGGCGACGCGCTCGTGCGCCACAACGGGATCGAGAAGGTGGCGTTCACCGGCTCCGCCGACGTCGGCCGCATGATCGTCCAGAACTCGACCGGCAACCTCAAGCGCGTGTCGCTCGAGCTCGGCGGCAAGAGCCCGAACGTGTTCTTCGACGACGCTCCGGCCGACCGCGTCGACGGCGCGCTCTGGGGCATCTTCTACAACATGGGCCAGGACTGCACGGCGGGCTCCCGGCTGTTCGTGCAGGAGGGCGTCTACGACGAGATCCTCGAGGGGCTCGTCGCGGGCGCGCGTGAGCTCAAGGTCGGTCCCGGCCTCGACGAGTCGACCGACATCGGCCCGCTCGTCAGCCGCGAGCAGACCGAGCGCGTGCTCGGCTACCTCACGGTCGGCGCCGACGAGGGCCACGTGCCGGTCGGCGGCGGACGCGCGTCCGTGCCCGGCTACGAGCAGGGCAACTACGTCCAGCCGAGCGTGATCGCCGACACGACGAACGACGCGCGCGTGGCCCAGGAGGAGATCTTCGGGCCGGTCGTCGTGGCGCTGCCGTTCAAGGACGAGGACGAGCTCGTGCGCAAGGCCAACGACACGGTCTACGGCCTCGGCGCCGCGGTCTGGAGCTCGAACGCCAAGCGCGCGCACCGCGTCGCGCACACGATCAAGGCCGGCACGGTCTGGATCAACAACTACGGCGCGGGCGACGTCTCGGTGCCGTTCGGCGGCTTCAAGCAGTCGGGCCACGGCCGCGAGATGGGCCAGTACGCGCTCGAGCTGTACACGGAGGTCAAGGCGGTCGTCGCGTCGCTCGACGACTGACCGTCGTCCGCACCTGACCCGGCCGGCACCGCGCAACACGCGGGGTCAGGCCTGCAACACGGGGGTCTTACCCGCACGTTGCGGGTCAGACCCCCGTGTTGCGGACCCGCAGCGGGCGTGCGGCGGCCGGCCGGGAACGTTGAGGCCATCTGAACAAACGCCGAACAGGCCGGATTCCCGCGCTCCGGGCGGAGGCCCCGCTCTAGCATGGAGCCGTGACGATCACGCTCTTCCTCGCCGCCCTCGTCGCGGGCGTCGCCACGTTCCTCTCGCCCTGCGTGCTGCCGATCGTCCCGGTCGTGCTCGCGACCTCCACGAGCGGCGGGCGCCGGCGGCCGTTCGGCATCGCGATCGGGCTCGCGCTCTCCTTCGTCGCGTTCACGCTCGCCGCCTCGCGCGTGCTCGACGCGCTCGGGCTGCCGCAGGACCTGCTGCACACGCTCGCCGTGATCCTGCTCGCGTTCGTCGGCCTGATGCTGCTCGCGCCGTTCCTCGCCGAGTGGGCCGGCCGCGTCTTCCAGCCGCTGGCGGCGCGCGCGAGCGGCGCGGCGCGCGGCGGCGACGGCTTCTGGTCGGGCATCGTCCTCGGTGCCGCGCTCTCGCTCGTGTGGACGCCCTGCGCCGGGCCCATCCTGGCCGCCGTGACGGCGCTCGCCGCCGAGCATCACCTCTCGGGCAGCGTCGTCCTGATCACGGTCGCGTACGCCGCCGGCGCGACCGTCCCGCTGTTCGTCCTGATCGTGCTCGGCCGTCGTGCCACGACCGGCCTCGCGAGCGTGCGCCGGCACGGGCTCGCGCTGCGGCGCGTCTCCGGCGTGATCCTGCTGCTCGGCGCCTACCTCTTCACGACCAACCTGCCGACGCGCCTGGCCGCCGCCACGCCCGGCTACCTCTCGTGGATCCAGAAGCCCGAGCGCACGGCGACCATCCGCTCCGACCTGCGCTCGCTGGACACGTCGAAGACGCACTCGAAGGCGGCCGTCGCCGCGGGCGAGTCTGCCGACAAGCTCAAGGACTACGGCCCGGCGCCCGGCTTCAAGAAGATCGCCGCCTGGATCAACACGCCCGGGTCGAAGCCGCTCACGCTGCAGAAGCTGCGCGGCAAGGTCGTGCTCGTCGACTTCTGGACCTACTCCTGCGTGAACTGCATCCGCACGCTGCCGTACCTGCGCGCCTGGAACGCCCGCTATGCGAAGGCCGGGCTCGTCATCGTCGGCGTGCACACACCCGAGTTCGCGTTCGAGCACATCGTCGGCAACGTCAAGCGCGCCGTCGGCGAGCACGACATCCGCTACCCGGTCGCCGTCGACAACGACTACGGCACCTGGAACGCCTTCGGCAATCAGTACTGGCCGGCCGACTACCTGATCGACCGCAACGGCCACGTCCGCGACGCGCACTTCGGCGAGGGCGCCTACGCGGACACGGAGTCGAAGATCCGCACGCTGCTCGGCGAGCGCGCGAGCGCGCCGCGCGCCGCGCCCAAGGGCGCCATCACCGCCTCGCAGGACGTCGAGACGCCCGAGACCTACCTCGGCGCCGAGCGCGGCACCTACAGCCAGAAGATCCACGTCGGCAAGGCGTTCGCGTACACGCCCGAGGCGAAGTCGTACCTCAACCAGGTGGAGCTGAAGGGCACGTGGACGATCGAGGGCCAGCAGCTCATCGCCGGGCCCGGCGCGCACCTGCTCTTCGGCTACACGGCGCCGAGGATCTACATCGTCGCGGCGCCCCCGCCGGGGCCGGTCAGCGGCCGCATCACGGCCACCGTCGACGGCAAGGTCCAGGCCCCGATCGCCGTGCGCGATGCCGACCTCTACCAGCTCATCCACCTGCCGACGGCGGGCCCGCACAAGCTCGATCTCAGCGTGCGCAGCGGCACGCGCCTGAACTCCTTCACGTTCGGCTAGACGTCGTGCCGAGCCCGCGCCGCAGCGCCGGCCGGTAGCCTGGGAGCGATGTCCGAACGCGACCTGAACACAGGCGAGTGGTCGGTCCTGGGGCTGCTCGTGGTCGCACCGAGCCACGGCTGGACGCTCGTGCGCGAGCTGGCGCCGGAGGGCGGCGTGGGGCGCATCTGGTCGCTGCCACGGCCGCTCGTCTACCGCGCGCTCGAGAGCCTGCGCGCGCGCGGGTTCGCTGCCGACGCCGGCACCGTCGCGAGCGACAGCGGCCCGCGCCGGACGATCGTCGAGCCCACGGCCGCGGGCCGGCGCGCGCTCGCGGCCTGGCTCGCGGAGCCCGTCATGCACGTGCGCGACCTGCGCTCGCTGCTGCTGCTCAAGCTGCTCTTCTGCGAGCGCCTGGCCGTCGACCCCGTCCCGCTGCTCGAGCGCCAGCGCGCGGTCGTGCAGCGCGTGGCCGACGCGCAGGCCGGTCAGCTCGAGGCGGCGACGGGCTTCGCGCAGCGCCTCGCGCTGTGGCGCTGCGAGTCGACGGAGGCCGCGCTGCGCTTCATCGACGGGGCCGTCGAGCTGAGCGCGGCGCCCTCCTCCGCACGCGCCTGAGAGTCGCCTGCGAGTTCCTTGAACGTGCCGATAGTCGGTGCTTGACTACGAGTCCGGCAATCGACGAGGAGGTCGGTATGGCTGTCATCGAGATGGATTCGGTGATCGAGAAGCTCCGTGGCACGTCCCGGCAGATGCTGATCGGCGGCGAATGGGTCGACTCCGCATCGGGCGAGACGTTCGATTCGCTCGACCCCGCGACCGAGGAGGTGCTCGGCAGCGTCCCCAAGGGCGCCGCCGAGGACGTCAATCGCGCCGTCAAGGCCGCGCGCAAGGCATTCGCAGAGGGCAGCCCGTGGCGCAGGATGTCGCCGTCCGAGCGCGGCAAGATCATGCATCGCGTCGGCGACCTGATCCTCGAGCACGGCGACGAGCTCGCGCTGCTCGAGTCGCTCGACAACGGCAAGCCGATGGCCGTCGCACGCGTCGCGGACATCCCGCTCGCAGCCGATCTCTTCCACTACATGTCGGGCTGGACGACGAAGATCGAGGGCGACACGATCCCGTTCTCGCTCGCCGAGCCGGGCCGCTACATGGCGTTCACGCTCAAGGAGCCGGTCGGCGTCGTCGGGCAGATCATCCCGTGGAACTTCCCGCTGCTGATGGCCGCGTGGAAGCTCGGGCCCGCGCTCGCGACCGGCTGCACGATCATCCTCAAGCCCGCCGAGCAGACGCCGCTCTCGGCGCTGCGCCTGGGCGAGCTGTTCCTCGAGGCCGGCCTGCCGGAGGGCGTCCTCAACATCGTCACCGGCTACGGCGAGGCCGGGGCCGCACTGGCCGCGCACCCCGACGTGGACAAGATCGCGTTCACGGGCTCGACCGAGGTCGGCAAGGAGATCGTCAGGGCCTCCGCCGGCAACCTCAAGAAGGTCACGCTCGAGCTCGGCGGCAAGAGCCCGAACGTCGTCTACGCCGACGCCGACATCGAGCAGGCCGTGGCCGGCTCGGCGAACGCGATCTTCTTCAACATGGGCGAGTGCTGCGTCGCCGGCTCGCGGCTCTACGTCGAGCGCAAGGTCTACGACGAGGTCGTCTCCGGCGTCGCCGCCGAGGCCGCCAAGATCAAGGTCGGGCGCGGCACGGATGCCGACACCACGATGGGCCCGCTCGTCTCGCAGGAGCAGTTCGACCGCGTCACCGGCTACATCTCGTCGGGCCGCAGCGAGGGCGCGACGATCCACACCGGCGGCGAGCGCGTCGGCGACAAGGGCTACTTCGTGTCGCCCACGATCCTGACCGAGACCCGTCCGGACATGAAGGTCGAGGCCGAGGAGATCTTCGGCCCGGTCGTCGCGGCGATCCCGTTCGACGATCCGAGCGAGATCGTCGGCACCGCCAACAACTCGTCCTACGGGCTCGGCGCCGGCGTCTTCACGCGTGACGTCGGCAAGGCCTACCGCACGGCCCAGCGCCTGCGCGCCGGGACGGTCTGGGTCAACACCTGGAACGTCTTCGACGCCGCCGTCCCGTTCGGCGGCTACAAGCAGTCCGGCTGGGGCCGCGAGATGGGCCACGAGGCGCTCAAGAACTACCTCGAGACGAAGGCAGTCATCACCGATCTCGGGCGCTAGTCACAGGTAGCGGGGTGCGGCGGCGCCCGAGCGCCGCCGCACCCGTGCCCGGTCAGCCGAGCTCCCAGCCGTCGTAGACCTCGGTGCGGCTGATCCGAGCGCCCGTGAAGCCGAGCACCTTGGGGTTGCGGAAGCGGGTGCCGTCCGCTCGCGCGGCCTCGTAGGTCATGATGACGTCGTCGCCGTGCTCGGCGACGCGGACGATGTCGAAGCCGGCGATGCGCCCGGAGCCCGGCCAGCAGCGCTCGAAGAACCCTCGCGGTCGAGCAGCGGGTCGTCGGGGCTCGAGAACCGGTAGCCGGCGCTCAGCGTGCGCTCGAAGAACGCGCGGTCGCCCACGGCGAACGCCTCGTAGGAGGCGCGGGCGGCGTGGATGCGGTCGCTCTCGGGCATTCCGCTTCTCCTTCGCTCGTGGAAGGCGGCATGGATCGAGACCCCGCAAGCGGCCGGGAGTCATCGGTCGCCGAGAGCAAATACGGTGCGGACACGCCACCGGACGATGAGCAGCGGACGGCGGGGGCATCGGCAACGACTCAGGAGCGCTCCGTTGGAACTCGGACTGCACATCGCGAACTTCACGTGGAACGGCGGCGCGGCGGAGCTCGCCCCGACGCTCGGCCGCGTCGCGCGCGGCGCCGAGGACGCCGGCATCGCGCGTCTCACGGTGATGGATCACCTCTGGCAGATCCAGGGCGTCGGGCCGCAGGAGAACGAGATGCTCGAGGCCTACACGACGCTCGGCTACCTGGCGGCCGTGACGCAGCGCGTCAAGCTGCACGTGCTCGTGACGGCCGTGGTCTACCGCGACCCGGGCCTGCTCGCGAAGTGCGTCACGACGCTCGACGTGCTCTCGGGCGGGCGCGGCGGCCTCGGCATCGGCGCCGCCTGGAACAAGGAGGAGGCCGAGGGCCTCGGCCTGCTCTTCCCGTCCACGCGCGAGCGCTTCGAGCGGCTCGCGGAGACCGTGCGCATCTGCGAGCAGATGTGGAGCGGCGACGACGGCCCGTTCGCGGGCGAGCACTACACGCTGGGGCGCACGCTCAACTCGCCGCAGAGCCTGAGCCGCCCGCGCCCGTTCCTGATGATCGGCGGCTCGGGCGAGCGCAAGACGCTGCGCCTCGTCGCGCAGCACGCCGACGCCTGCAACATCTTCTCGGGGCCCGAGGCGTCGCACAAGCTCGACGTGCTGCGGCAGCACTGCGAGAACGAGGGCCGCGACTACGACGCGATCGAGAAGACGACGATCGTCGCGGTCGACCCCGCGGCGACCAGGGACGACGTGCTCGCCCAGTTCAAGACGGCGAACGACACGGGCTTCACGGTCGCCTACGTCTACAGCGGCAGCCGCGAGCCGGAGTCGACGGTCGAGCTGCTCGGCTCGGTCGTCCCCGAGCTCGCCGGCTGGTGAGCGGCTCAGCCGGCGGGCGTGCCGAGCGCGGCCGCGATCTCGTCGATCGCGGCCCGCTCGGCGTTGCTGCGAGCGTCGTCGTTGCCGTGCTCGCGGTGCGCGTCGGCGACGTTCTTGGCCAGCGCGAGCGTGAACTCGCGGTAGTCGCCGAGGTCGCCGGGCGCGTGCGCCTCGACGAGCGCGACGGCGTCGCGCAGGTGCTGGAGGCCGTGCTCGCGGAGCTCCTCGGGCGAGTGGAAGCGCGCGCGGTCGAGCTCGGGCCGGTGCGACACGATGTCGCGCAGGAGGTCGCCCTCCTGCACCAGCTTGGCCGCCGCGGCGTACGACTTCGCGATCGAGAACGTCTCGCGGAACGTGCCACCGCGCTGCGCCGTGACGACGATCAGGCCGGCCGTCGGCGGTCCCTGCACGACGACGTGCCACTGCTCGTCGCTGAAGTCAGCCTTGCCTGCCACGTGCGCTCCTCTGGTCTCCGGGCATGGGGTCGCCCGTCAGTTCTCGACGGTCACGAGCGTGCCGATCGGGGTGTACGGCCAGACCTTGCGGGCGGCGTTGAGCGGGAGCTCGACGCAGCCGAGGCTCTGCGGCGTCCCGAAGGAGCTGCGCGTGAAGGCGTGGATCGCCTCGCCGTGGTGGAAGTAGCTGATGAACTTGATGCCCGGGTCGTTGTAGTGCGAGCCGTCGGGGTTCGTGCCCGCCATCGTGCCCGAGGCGACATGCTCGAAGACCGGGAACGTCCCGAGCGCCGTCGGTGCGGCGGGGACGCCCGTGTTGCCCGGCGACTTGAGGATGACCTTGCCGTTGTGCCAGAGGTTGAGCGACTGCGGCAGCTTGCGGTGCACGAAGACGTAGCTGTAGCCGGCCGTCCGCCGCGTGCCGGCGATCGCGTTCGCGATCAGCGACTGCCAGAAGAGCGGGCCGGGCAGGCCGTCGACGGTGAGCCCGTGCTTGTGCTGGAACAGCATCACGGCGCCGCGCGTGATCGCGTTCGCCTGGCCGGGGCGCCAGAGCCGCTGCAGCTCCTTCGGCGTGTGCTTGAAGCGCCAGCTGAAGTGGCCGGGCGGGGGCGTGCGCGCGGCGACGAGCTGCGCGCCCATCGACGTCGTGCCGGCGTCCGTCGTCGGCTTCCAGTCGAGCGGCAGGTAGCCGAGCTGGGCCAGGAGCTGCTGCAGCCGCAACGTGGAGCCCGCGGGCACGTGCCAGTCGAGCGTGCTCACGAGCGCCGCGCCGGGCTGGCGCGCCAGGTGTACGGCGCGCGGCAGCGTCACGTGCACGTCGGTGCCGAGCGCGAAGCCGAGCCCGCGCGGGCGGAAGGCGATCGTGTGCGCGTCGACGAGCCGCCAGCTGCCGGGCAGCGCGGGGGAGATGGTGGGCCGCTTCGTGCCGAGGACGGCGCTGACCTCGCTCGAGAACGTCAGCCTGAACTCGCGCTTGGGGCCGATCTCGAGTCCCGGCGTCGGCTGCGCGAGCAGCTGCGGGTAGGGCCGCGCCGGGAACCAGTTGACCTTCGTCGGCGTCGGTAGGCGCTCCCAGCTGCGCGCCGTCGCCGCCACGTCGACGGCGCCCGTCGCGTGCGTGCCCGCAGCGATGAGCCCGACGGCCACGCTCGCCTGGGGCTGTGCGAGCAGCCGCGGGGCGTGGTTGGCGAACGAGACCTGCGCGACCGGCGTGTCGAACGCGACGGTGACGGGGCCGCCGGCCTTGACCTGCAGCCAGCGCCCGAGCAGGTGCGCCGTCGGCGTGGCGACCGTGAACGTGCGGTGATCGACCTTGCCGACGAGCCACGACGCCCAGCCCGGCCGTTCGACCGCGACCCTGACGGTCAGGCGCGTGCCGCTCGCGACCTTGACGAGCGGGACGACGCGGCCGCCCTGCATGCGGACCGGGATCCGCGTGCCGTCGGCGGTGCGCAGCTCGGCGCCCGTGAGCGCCCCCGCGAAGCGCGGCGAGACGACCTGCGCGAGGGCGTCGCCGGGCGAGCCGAGGCGCACGTGCGGCCAGGCGACGTACGCGGCCACGCCGCCGCCCACGATCACCGCTGCGACCAGCGCGGCCGCACACCCCCAGACACGCGCTCGCACCGCCGGCCACACCTCCCCAGACAGAGGCCCCTCGCGACGCAGGGGCCGACCTACTTCTAGCAAGCCTTCAGTTCGCGGGCGGCCTCATTCCCCCTCGTGGGGGAGTGCGCTGCTGCAGGAGGGGCGACAGGTCGCGCACGAGCTGCACGATGCGGCGTGCATCGCCGCCGCCCGGATCCTGGTCGGGGTCGTAGATCGAGACGCTCCAGCCACGACACCCGGTCACGGCGAGCGCGGCGGCGACCGTCGCGTGGAGCTCCGCCCAGGTCAGGCCGCCGGGAGCGCCCTCGTCGCCGGGGACGCGCGAGGACGCGAGCTCGGCCTGCGCGAGCACGTCGACGTCCACGTGCAGCCACCAGTCGCGGGCACTCCGCGCCACGAGCTCGGCCGCTGCGCGGCCAGTCTGCGCAGCGGCAGCGGCGACGGCACGCTCGCCGTGGACGGAGATGCCGCGGGTCGCGAGCGACGCGACGCCCAGCTGCTCGCGCCAGGCCTCGTCGCGCACGCCGAGCAGCGCCAGCGCATCCCCCTCGAGCGCCGGCAGCCGGCGCAGCAGCGCGGCGGGCGCGCGCCGCTCCGAGAGCCCGAGCAGGAGGCCGACCTCCATGTTCGCGGCCTCGCCGTCCGGCGAGGCGTCGAGCGACGTGGCGTCCTCGTGGCCGTCGACGAAGACGAGGCCGGCGCGTCCGGCGGCATCGCGCAGCGCCGGCACGCAGCCGAGCAGGACGGTGCAGTCGGCGCCGTAGACGAAGGGGAAGCGGCCACCCGCGAGCGCCGCGGAGACGCGCGCGTGGACGTCGTCGATCATCCCGAGCAGGGCGCTCTCGTTGATCAGTCCCGACCCGGCGGCTCGCTCGGGCATCGGGGCGGGCAGGACGGGGTCGGCCTGGACGTCGACGGCGCCGCCGAAGGCCCCGGCGAGTCCGGCCGCGCGCAGCGCAGCGGGGGCGCTTGCCTGTGCGCCCGGCCGTCCCCAGCCGTCGAAGGGGACGCCGATGAGAGCGAATGCGGCGCCGCTCATCGCACTCCCTTCGCGCGTTACCGGGAGCGGACGATGCGGACGGCGCCGGTGTAGACGCCGGCGTATGCAGCGAGCCGGTCGACGGCCACCGGCGCGCCGGTGTGCGTCGCGTGCACGAACCGCCCGTGGCCGATGAAGATGCCGACGTGGCTAGCGTCCGCGAAGAAGACCAGGTCGCCCGGCCGGAGCGCTGCGCGCGAGATCCGTCGGCCGGCCGTCCAGAGCGCGGGGGAGGCATGCGGGAGTCCGCGGACGCCCGCCTGCGCGTACGCCCAGACGACGAGCCCGGAGGCATCGAAGCCCGTCTCCGGCGACGTGCCGTTCCAGCGGTAGGGCGCACCGACCTCCGTCAGCGCCGCGTGCGCCGCGCGCACCTGTGGCGCCGGCGTCAGAGGAGCCGCAGCGGCGCCTCCAACCGCAAGGGCGCAGCTCGCGGCGAGCGCCAGCCCGATCGCGATCGCTCCGAACCGTCCCACTACCGTCCTCATCCGTGGCCTCGCGGCGACGCTAGCAGACGCTACGCCCGCGAGCCGGCTCGCCCGGCGGCCGCGTCGCGGCCGCCGGACGGCGGCGCGACGGCGGCCGGCGCATGGCCGCCGCGGCAATACTGCGGCGGTGAGCGCCGCCCCGTCCGTCCGGCTACCCGTCCTGCGGGAGCCGCGCTTCCACATCGTGCTGATCAACCCGCTGATCCCGGGCAACACCGGCTCGATCGGGCGCACGGCGGCAGCCACCGGCTGTCGCCTGCACGTGATCCACCCGATCGGCTTCGACATGGGCGAGGCCGCTCGCCGCCGTGCCGGGCTCGACTACTGGCATCTCGTCGACTGCGTCGAGCACGACAGCTGGGAGGCGTTCGCGCAGGCCGAGCGCCTCGACGATCCAGACGCGCGCGTATGGCTGTTCACGACGGCCGGCACGACGCCCCACTGGGACGTCCCCCTGCGCCGCGGCGACTACCTGCTGTTCGGCTGCGAGACGACCGGTGCGCCCGAGGCCGTGCGCCTGTGGGCGGGCCCCGAGCGCAGCGCCACGCTGCCGATGATCGACGACCCCGCCGCGCGCAGCCTGAACCTCGGCAACGCCGTCTGCGTCGCGGTCTACGAGGGTCTGCGCCAGCTCGCCGCCGGCTGAGCGGCACCGCGCCACGAGCGCGCGCACGCGCACGGCGGCCTTTACATCATCGGGCCGTAGTACTCCGTCGCGGCGTCGCGGTAGGGCCCGTAGCCCGCGCTCCTGTCGAACTCCGGGGCATCCTTGATCTGCTGCTTCGTGAGGTCGATCTGCACGGTCTGCGAGTCGTGGTCGACGACGCGCACGGCGGCCGCGGGAATCACGGACATGCGGCCGAACAGCCAGCCGCCGGTATCGACCACAAGGTGCGCCTCGTCGGGCGCGATCGCGAACGAGTCGATATGACCGATCTCGCCGTCGTTCGCCACGACCTTGTAGCCGGCGTAGTCCTGGGCCTGCGGCTCGCCGGCCTCGAGCACGGGATCGGGAAGCGGATTGGGCCAGTTCCAGAGGGTTGGCAGTGGCGGCACGGACATCGTCGTCCTCCTGTCGGCGGGTCAGGTCGGGAGCATCTCCCCGCCGGTCGGAGGCGGAAACCGCGCACGGGGTCGCGGCGGAGGAGTGCCGCGCGCATGCCCTCCGTCAGGACGACTCGGCGAGCGCGGGCGCGGCGACGGGCGCCGGTCGCGGCGGCGGGCGCAGCAGGACGACCGCGAGGGCGAAGCCGAGCGCGACGCAGCAGGCGCCGACCAGGAAGGCGAGCTGGTAGCCGCTCGTGAGCGCGCTGGTGAGGCTGTGGCCGTCGGCCGTGAGGGCCCGCGCGTGGTCGGTCGAGATGGTGCCGAAGACGGCGAGGCCGATCGCGCCGGACATCTGCATCGAGACGTTGACGATGCCCGAGGCGAGGCCGGCGTCGGCCGGCGGCACGTGCGCCATCGCGATCGCGAGCAGCGGGATGAAGGCCGTGCCCGCGCCGAGCCCGAGGATCAGGAGCGCGAAGAACACGCCGGGGAAGTACGTCGAGTGCTCGCCCACGCGCGACATCAGGAGCAGGCCGGCGCCCGCCAGCACGAGGCCCGGCAGCATCACGTTGCGCGGACCGAAGCGGCCCATCAGCCGTGCGGTGATGCCGGCGGAGAGCACGCCGACGATCAGCGAGAGCGGCAGGAACGCGACGCCCGTGCCGAGCGCGGTGTAGCCGCGCACGCGCTCGAGGTAGAGCGCGCCCAGGAAGAACGTCGAGAAGAGCCCGGCGGCCAGCAGACCGCGCACGAGGCTCGTGCTCACGAGGCCCTTCACGCGCAGGATCCGCAGCGGCATGATCGGGTTCGCGAGACGCGCCTGGAGCACGCCGAAGACGCCGATCAGCGCGAGCGAGAGGGCGGCGAAGCCGAGCGTGTGGAGCGAGCCCCAGCCGTGGTCGGGCGTCGTCACGATGGCGTAGATGCCGAGCATCAGCGCGACCGTGATCGTGACCGAGCCGAGCACGTCGATGCCCTTGTCGAGGCCGATGCCCGGGCTCTCCTCGAGCAGCGCGCGGCCGAGCAGCAGCGTGACGATGCCGATCGGGATGTTGAGGAAGAAGATCCAGTGCCAGTTGATCGCGTTCGTGACGAGGCCGCCGACGAGCAGGCCGATCGAGCCGCCGCCGACCGCGACGAAGATGTAGGCGCTCATGGCCTTCGCGCGCTCGGCCGGCTCGGGGAACTCCGACACGATCATGGCGATGATCACCGACGACGAGACGGCGCCGCCGAGGCCCTGGATGAAGCGCGCGCCGATCAGGAGCTTCTCGTCGTTCGCGAGGCCGCACAGCACCGAGGCGAGCGTGAAGATCGTGACGCCGCTGAGGAACACGAGCTTGCGGCCGACGAGGTCGCCCAGCCGTCCGGCGAGCAGCAGGAAGCTGCCGAACGAGATCAGGTAGGCGTTGATGATCCACGTCAGGTCGGCCTGCTGGATGTCGAGGTCGCGCTGGATCGAGGGCAGCGCCACGTTCACGACCGAGCCGTCGAGCGTGTTCATGAGCATCGCCATGCAGACGGTGCCGAGTGCGAGCCAGCGGCGGCGGTTGGTCGCGCTTGCGGCTGCAGATCGTGTGGTCGCTCCGGCCATGTCCCTCCCCGGGATCGACTGCGAACCGGCACCATAGCAATGATCATCCCTGAATCATGACGATCTTGTGAATCTGATCGTCAGATGAGTGGTAGCATCACGGCGGATGGAGAATTCGAACGCCTCCGGCTCGATCGTGCTGCTGACGCGCCTGGCGCGCGTCGTCTACCGCCGCAGCACGAAGGAGCTGCTCGGGATCCAGCTCAAGGAGCTCGCGACGCTGGCCTACCTGCGCGATCACGAGGAGGCCTCGCAGCAGGCGCTGACGCACGCGCTGATGCTCGACGCCAACAGCTGCGTGCTGCTGCTGAACGAGCTCGAGACGTCGGGCTTCGCCGAGCGCCGCCGCGACCCCGACGACCGCAGGCGCCACATCGTCGCGCTCACGCCGGCCGGCCGGCAGGCGCTCGAGCGCGCCGAGCGGGCGCAGGAGAGCATCGAGGACGAGGTGCTCGCGAACCTCGATCCCGAGCAGCGGGCGGCCTTCAAGACGCTGCTCGGCCGCGCGCTCGAGACCCCGGCGGCCGTCCGGGCCTAGGCGTCCGCGGTCGCTGCGGTGGGCAGGTAGAGCTGCTCCACGTAGTCGCGCAGCATGCGGGTCGCGAGCAGCTCGGGCGCGAGCTCGGAGATCGTGCTGCGGATCATGCCGAGCCACTCGCGCGGCAGGCCCTCGTCGCGTGCGAAGAAGCGCGGCGCGAGCTCGTGCTCGATCAGGTCGAGGATCGAGGCGGCCTCGCGCGCATCGCGCGCCGCCGGGCCGACGCCCGCCTCCTCGGCCGAGGGGATCGCCCAGCCGAAGTCCGGCCCGTAGCACTCGTCCCACCAGCCGTCGAGGATCGAGAGGTTGAGCACGCCGTTCAGCGAGGCCTTCATGCCGCTCGTGCCGCACGCCTCGAGCGGGCGCAGCGGCGTGTTCAGCCAGACGTCCACGCCCGAGACGAGCGCACGCGCGATCGCCATGTCGTAGTCGGCCAGCATGATCACGCGGTGGCGCACGTCGAGGCCCGCGGCGAAGGCGCCGAACTCCTCGATCAGGCGCTTGCCGTCGCCGTCGTGCGGATGCGCCTTGCCGGCCACGATCAGCTGCACGGGGCGGTCGGCGCTCGTGAGGATGCGCGTCAGGCGCGAGCGCTCGTTGAGCAGCAGCGTGAGTCGCTTGTAGGTCGGGACGCGGCGCGCGAAGCCGAGCGTGAGCGCCTGCGGATCGAGCACCCCGGCCAGGTGCGCGCGCTCCGGCTGCGCATCGCCGCGCTCCTCGGCCTGCGCCTCGAGACGCCGCCGCACCTCCCCGACGAGCCGCAGACGGGCATCGGCGCGCGCCTCGAAGAGCTCGGCGTCGGTCACGGACGCGAGCCGCTGCCAGCCCTCGCCGCGCGCGCCGTAGCCCTCGCCGAGGCGGGCCCGGTAGAGCGCGCCGAACTCGGGGCCGACCCAGGTCTCGGCATGCACGCCGTTCGTGACGTGCGTGATCGGCACGTCCGCGGCTGCGACGCCAGGCCAGAGCGGCGCGAACATCTCGCGCGCGACGCCGCCGTGCAGGCGGCTGACGCCGTTCACGCGCGCGGCCGTGCGGATGCCGAGCGCCGCCATGTTGAAGACGCGCGGATCGCCGCCCGTCTCGGCGCCGAGCGCGAGCAGCCGCTCGAGCGTGAGGCCGGTCGGCACGCCGCCGAAGCCGAACATGCGCGTCATGAGGTCGTGCGAGAAGCGATCGATGCCGGCGGGCACGGGCGTGTGGGTCGTGAACAGCGTGCGCGAGCGGACGATCTGCAGCGCGTGCTCGGGATCGGTTCCGGCCTCGACGAGCACGCGCACGCGCTCCAGCGCCAGGAAGCCGGCGTGGCCCTCGTTCATGTGGAACACGGCGGGCTCGATGCCGCAGGCGGCGAGCGCCTTGACGCCGCCGATGCCGAGCAGGATCTCCTGCAGCAGCCGGTGCTCGCTGTCGCCGCCGTAGAGGCGGTCGGTGACGGCGCGCTCGGCGGGCGCGTTCTCGGGTACGTCGGAGTCGAGCAGGAGCAGGGCGACGCGGCCGACGTCGACGCGCCAGAGCGCCGCGTGCAGCGTCGCGCCGGGAAGCTCGATGCCGATGCGCAGCTGCGCGCCGTCGTCGCCGGGCACCGGCGTGATCGGCAGGAAGCCGGCGTCGAGGTCGACGAACGATTCCTCCTGCGCGCCGCGTGCCGTGAGCGACTGGCGGAAGTAGCCGTTGCGATAGAACAGCCCGATGCCGACGATCGGCACGCCGAGGTCGCTGGCGGCCTTGAGGTGGTCGCCGGCGAGGATGCCGAGGCCGCCGGAGTACTGCGGCAGCACCTCGCTGAGGCCGAACTCGGGCGAGAAGTAGGCGATCGCGCGCGGCGCGTCGCTCAGCGTGCCGTACCAGCTCGGGCCGGTGAGGTGCTCCTCGAGGCGCGCGGAGGCCGCGGCGAGGCGCTCGCGGAAAGCGTCGTCGGCGGCGAGCTCCGCGAGCCGCGCGGGCGCGGCGGCGGCGAGCATCGCGACCGGGTTGCCGGCAGCGGCGGCGAGCCCGGCGGGATCCACCTCCGCGAGCACGGCGGCGATCGTCTCGTCCCAAGTCCAGGCGAGGTTGTAGGCGAGGCGGGCGAGCGGCTCGAGCTCGTCGGGCAGTGCGGTCGCGGTCACGGAATGGTCGGACGGCGGGGTCATGTGGAGTCTCCCCGGAACGGTGAAGTGATGGGCTGCGGTGCGGAGGCGCCCGGGCGATCGCACGACGCGCGCCGCCCGGCGCGGTTAGCGTCAGGGGCATCGGCGAACACGAGCCCCCGAGCGAACGGTCCAAAGATAGCGCGGTCGATCCGACGCGCTTCCAGATGCTCGTGCGCCCGGGCAACCCCGACTTCCTCGACCTGCCGTGGCGCGAGCCGCTCGGCGAGTGGCGGTCGGAGCGGATCGTCGAGGTCACGCGCGGCATCCACCGCCACGTCGTGCGCTTCGTCGGCTACGGCGAGGCGATCTACGCGCTCAAGGCGCTGCCGCCGCGCATCGCGCGCCACGAGTACCGGCTCCTGCGGGCGCTCGACGACGCCGTCGTGCCGGTCGTCGGCGCCGTCGGCGTCGTCACGCGCAGCCCGGGGGCCGACGGCCACGAGCCCGACGCGGTGCTGATCACGCGCCACCTCGACTTCTCGCTGCCCTACCGCACGCTGTTCAGCCGCCCGGTCGTCCCCGACCTCCGCAACAGCCTGCTCGACGCGCTCGCCGAGCTGCTCGTGCGCATCCACCTCACGGGCTTCTTCTGGGGCGACTGCTCGCTCTCGAACACGCTCTTCCGGCGCGACGCCGGCACGCTCTCGGCCTATCTCGTCGATGCCGAGACGGGCGATCTGCACCCGTCGCTGAGCGACGGGCAGCGCGGCCACGACCTCCAGATCGCCGAGGAGAACGTCGCCGGCGAGCTGCTCGACCTCGAGGCGGCCCACGACGGCCTGCCCTCCGGCCTCGACCCGCTCGAGACGGCCGCGGAGGTGCCCCGGCGCTACGAGGCGCTGTGGTCGGAGCTGACGCGCGAGGACGTCTTCGGCCCCGCCGAGACGTACCGCATCCACGAGCGCCTGCGGCGCCTCAACAGCCTCGGCTTCGATGTCGAGGAGGTGCGCCTCGTGGGCGAGGCCGGCGGCAGCAGCCTGCGCCTCAACCCGCAGGTCGTCGAGCCCGGCCATCACCGCCGGCGGCTGCACACGCTGACGGGCCTCGACGTGCAGGAGAACCAGGCCCGCCGCCTGCTCCACGATCTCGCGACCTACCGCGCGACCGGAGGCCGCGACTCGGCGCCCGAGTCGGTCGTCGCCTACCGCTGGCTGAGCGAGGTCTTCCAGCCGGCGCTCGACGCGGTGCCCGCCGATCTGTGCGGCAAGCGCGAGGCGGCCGAGCTGTTCCACGAGCTGCTCGAGCACCGCTGGTTCCTGTCGGAGGCGGCGCGGCGCGACGTCGGGCTCGAGACGGCGGCCGCGTCCTACGTCGACACCGTGCTGCGCCATCGGCCCGACGAGAAGGCGGTGCTGGAGCCCGAGCAGGACGAGGCGGATCTGCTCTGACGCCGAGCCCTCGAGCCCTCGAGCGCTCGAGCGCTACGCCAGCAGCCGCAGGATGCCGGCCACGGGGACGTGCACCCAGCCGGGGCGGTTGTCGAGCTCGTAGCGGAGCTCGTAGAGCGCCTTCTCGAGCTCGCAGGCCGCCAGGAGCCGCTCGCGCTCGCCGCCGCCGAGCGGCAGCAGGGAGTGGTCGACGACCGAGACGTAGCCGCCCAGGAACGTCGCGCGCGCCTCGCTCTCCCAGCCCGCCGGGAGGTCGGCGCCGCTGCTGCGGGCCGTCTCGGCGGCGTACGCGAACGAGCGCAGCATGCCCGCGACGTCGCGCAGCGGCGAGCTCTTGCGGCGGCGCTCGGCGATCGGGCGCGCCGGCTCGCCCTCGAAGTCGAGCACGATCCAGTCGCCGCCGGTCCACAGCACCTGGCCGAGGTGGTAGTCGCCGTGCTGGCGGATGACCTGGCCGCCGCCCTCCGCGAGCAGCGCGCGCAGGTACTCGAGCACCTCGCTGGCACGGGCGCGGACGTCCTCGGCAGGGCCGCCGGGCACGAGGCTCCCGAGCAGCGCCCGGGCGTCGCCCTCGGCCTCGCGTGCGGCCCACGTCAGCATCTCCCCGGCCAGCGGCTCGGGCGCGAACGACGGGTCGAGCGTGTCGCTCGCGAGCACCGCATGCATGCGGCCGGTGACCTCGCCGAGCCGCCGCAGGCTGGCCAGGAACGGGCCGGGCTCGGCGAACGAGTCGAGCGCGCAGGCCCAGCCGTCGCGCGCGCCGGGCACGAAGGCCTGCAGGACGCCGAGCGTCGCCGTGATCGGCGGCCCGGCGTGGCGGTACCAGCCGAGCAGCGGCGGCGCGTGCTCGAACCCCTGCCGGCCGAGGAAGCGCAGGAGCTCGAGCTCGGGGCTCTCGCCCGGCTCGAGGCGCCGGTAGGCCTTGAGGATCGCGCGCTCGCCGTAGACGACGGAGCTGTTGGACTGCTCGCCGCCCAGCGCGCGCGCATCGCCGAGGTCGGGCAGCGGCGCGAGCAGCCCGAACTCGAAGCTCCCGCCGTCGCTCTCGACCGGGTCGCCGCGCCGCAGCGCCTTGAGCAGCGCGCGCGCCAGCGCCGGATCCGCGAGCGAGGTCTCGACCCGGCCGTGGGCCGAGCGGTACGGCAGCTGGTAGAGCTCGTCCGGCCCGTCCTCGAACTCGACGGCGAGCAGCGCGAGCCGGCAGTCGCGCGCGATCTGGCCGCTGTCGGCGATGCGCACCCGTGCGAGCGGACGCGACTTCGCGCCGAACCAGCGCTGCTCGCGGACGAGCGCCGCGAGCGCCCGCTCGTCGGGGGTCACGACTCCACGCGCAGCACGTGGGCCTGCTGCAGGCCCGGCTCGAGGCGGACGTAGTTGCGGCCCTCGCGCCACGTGAACGCCGCGTCGCCGAGCAGGTCGGCGACGTCGAAGACCGCCGGCAGGCCGAGCTCCGGCGGGATCACGACGACGCCCTCGCGCGCTGCCGCGGGATCGAGGTTGACGCACGTGATCACGGCGTTGTCGCCCGTGCGCTTGAGGTACGCGATCAGCTGCGCGTTCTCGGTCTCGAGGAACGTGATGTTGTCGATCTCGCGCAGCGCCGGGTTGGTGCGCCGCGCCGCGTTGAGGCGCGCGATCATCGGCAGCAGCGCGCCGCCCAGCGTGCGCTTCTTGGCCTCGTACTTCTCCGAGTTGAGGTACTCCTCGCTCGACTCGGTGAGCGGCACGTTCTCGCAGCGCTCGAACCCCGAGTAGATGCCGTAGACGGGCGAGAGCGTGGCCGCCAGCACGAGCCTCGCCTCGAACGCGGGCCGGCCGCCCTGCACGAGGTAGGCGTGCAGGATGTCCGGCGTGTTCGCGAAGAAGTTCGGGCGGAAGTACTGCGGCAGCTCCGACTGCGTCAGCTGCAGCATGTACTCGGTCAGCTCGGCCTTCGTGGTGCGCCACGTGAAGTACGTGTAGGACTGGCTGAAGCCGGCCTTCGCGAGCATCGCCATGAGCGCGGGCCGCGTGAACGCCTCGGCCAGGAAGACCGTCTCTGGGTGGGCCGCCTGCACCTCGCCGATCAGCCACTCCCAGAAGCCGATCGGCTTCGTGTGCGGGTTGTCGACGCGGAACACCGTCACGCCCTGGGCCACCCAGTGCAGCACGACGTCGCGCAGCGCGCTCCAGAGCGCGCGCCAGTCGTCGGTGTCGAAGTTGACGTTGTAGATGTCCTGGTACTTCTTGGGCGGGTTCTCGGCGTACTTGAGCGTGCCGTCCGGGCGCCGGTGGAACCAGTCCGGGTGCTCGCGCAGCCAGGGGTGGTCGGGCGAGCACTGGATCGCGAAGTCGAGCGCGATGTCGATGCCCACGGCCTGCGCGGCCGCGACGAGGCTCGCGAACTCGGCGCTGCTGCCGAGCTCGGGGTTGAGCGCCGTGTGGCCGCCGGCCTCGCCGCCGATCGCCCATGGGCTGCCCGGATCCGAGCGGCGGGCGGTGGGGGAGTTGTTGCGGCCCTTGCGGTGGGCCACGCCGATCGGGTGGATCGGCGGCAGGTAGAGGACGTCGAAGCCGAGCTCGGCGAGCTCCGGCAGCTGCTGCTCGACGCCGGCGAAGCCGCCCCACGAGCGCGGGAAGAGCTCGTACCAGGCGCCGTAGGAGGCGCGCACGCGATCGACCACGAGCTCGGGCGTCGCCTCGGCGACGGTCAGCTCCGAGCGGTCGCCGAACGCCGCGGCGAGGCCCTCCTCGACCGTCAGCGACGGCACGTCGAGCAGGGCGGCGCCCTCGGACAGCTCGCTGGCGAGATCGCTCTGGCCGCCCGCGACCTTGCGTTCCAGCTCATGCTGCCAGGACGCGACGCGGTCGACCCACGCGAGCACGCCGAACTGCCAGCGGCCGAGCCGGTCGGCCGTGAACGAGGCGTGCCAGCGGTCCGGGTCCTCGCGCAGCGGGCTCATCGGCACCTCGCGCCAGCGCCGCGACCCCACCGGGCGGTAGCGCAGCGCGGCGCCGAGCACCTCGTGGCCGTCGCGGACGAGCGTCGCCCAGACGTCGACCGTGTCGCCGAGCGCGCGCTTCACGGGGTAGCGGCCGCCGTCGATCTGCGGCCAGATGCGCTCGATGCGGATGCGCGCCGGGCGCTTCGCCGGCGTCGTCATCGGCCCTTCACCGCAGACACCGTGCGGGTGGGGTGGAAGAGGAGTAGGGTTGCCGCCACCCCAGCAGAGTACGCGGCACGCCCACGGCCCAAACCTCCCGAGACCTTTCGTTTAGGCGGGTGCGTGCCGGGGGGAGAAGGAGTCGGCGCCCGGGTTGATCCGGGAACGAGAGCGAGGGGTGCATGGCCGGAGTGACGTTCGCTGGAGTGTCGAAGGTGTACCCGGACGGCACGCGTGCCGTCGATCAGCTCAACCTGGATGTCAAGGACGGCGAGTTCATGGTGCTCGTCGGCCCGTCCGGCTGTGGCAAGACGACCGCGCTGCGCATGCTCGCGGGCCTCGAGGACATCAGCGAGGGCCAGGTCAAGATCGGCGAGCGCGTCGTCAACCACGTGCCCTCGCGCAACCGCGACATCGCGATGGTGTTCCAGAGCTACGCGCTCTACCCGCACCTCTCGGTGTACGAGAACATCGCGTTCGGGCTGCGCGTCAAGAAGGTCCCGAAGGACGAGATCGAGCGGCGCGTCAAGGACGCCGCGCGCATCCTCGATCTCGAGGCCGTGCTGCCGCGCAAGCCGCGCGCGCTCTCCGGCGGCCAGCGCCAGCGCGTCGCGATGGGTCGCGCGATCGTGCGCCAGCCGCAGGCGTTCCTGATGGACGAGCCGCTCTCCAACCTCGACGCGAAGCTGCGCGTGCGCACGCGCGCGGAGATCGCGAAGCTGCAGCACGACCTCGGCGTGACGACGCTCTACGTCACGCACGACCAGGTCGAGGCGCTGACCATGGGCGACCGCATCGCCGTGATGCGCAAGGGCCAGCTGCAGCAGGTCGCCGACAGCCAGGAGCTCTACGACCGCCCGGTCAACCTCTTCGTCGCGGGCTTCATCGGCAGCCCCGCCATGAACCTGCTCGAGGCGAAGCTCGAGAAGGCGGGCTCGAGCTACGTGGCCCGCATCGGCACGCAGACGCTGCAGCTCGACGACCAGGGCATCGACGACCGCCCGGCGCTCCGGGCCTACGAGGGCCGCGACGTCATCCTCGGCATCCGGCCCGAGGATCTCGAGGATGCGGCGATGGCCACCGGCTCGGTGCCGGAGCAGCACCTCACGGGCAAGGCCGAGCTGCTCGAGGCACTCGGCTCCGAGATCATGGTGCACTTCTCGATCGACGCCCAGGCGGCCATGACCGAGGACGTCCAGGAGCTCCAGGACGACATGGGGGAGGACCGCGCCGCGGCCGGCCCCATCGCCTCCGACGCCGGCAAGGCCGTGCTCGTCGGGCGCTTCAACGCTCGCTCGCGCGTCCGCGAGGGCGATGCGATCGACGTCGCCGTCGATACGCGCTCACTGCATTTCTTCGATCCCGGGACCGCTCTCGGGATCTACGACAACCCCTCCTGAAAGGAGCCCGTATGACCAAGTTGCGTGCCCCCGTGCTCGCGCTGTCCGTGGCTGCCGTCTCGTTCTCCGTGCTCGCCGCCTCGGCGACGGGCGCGACCGCCCACAAGCAGGCCGTGAGCGGCAAGCTCTCGATGGTCGGGATCTGGACTGGTCCCGAGCAGAAGAACTTCCAGCTCGTGCTGGATGCGTTTCACGCGAAGTT
>DASXXY010000274.1:0-2865 GCA_036502805.1 Gaiellales bacterium
TCGGCTGCGGCACGGGCAAGACCGTCGCGAAGATCGCGAGCGACCACCGCAAGCCCGGCGGCGTCTTCGTCGTCGCGCCCGGGCGCGAGGCGGCGTTCCTGGCGCCGCTGCCGCTGCGCGCGCTGCCCGGGATCGGCCCGCGCGGCGAGCAGAAGCTGCTCGCGGCCGGGCTCGCGACGATCGGCGACCTCGCGCGCCTCGACGACGACGCCCTGGCCGCGCTCTCGCCGGGCAAGGTCGGCCGCGACCTGCGCGAGCGCGCCCGCGGCGTGGATCCGCGGCCCGTCGTCGTCGAGGCCTCCGATCCCGTGACGATCGGCGAGGAGACGACGTTCGACCACGACCTGATCGACGCCTTCGGCATGGCCGCCGAGCTCCGGCCGCTGGCCGAGAACGTGTTCGCGCGCGTCGAGCGCAACGGCTTCGCGGCGCGCACCGTCACGACCAAGCTGCGCTACTCGGACTTCGCGATCGTGACGCGCTCGCGCACGCTGCTCGCACCCGTCGCGACGGCGGATGCGCTCGTCGCGCTCGCGGTCGAGCTGCTCGAGAAGGCGCTCTCCGACCGCCGCGCGCCCGTGCGGCTGCTCGGCGTCTACGTGGGCAAGCTCGCGCGCGAGGCCCAGCTGCAGCTGCCGCTGGAGTGACGCGGCCGGTCGCGGCGCCGCTCAGGCAGCGACGAAGCCGGCCGCGATGCGCTCGTCCAGATGCGCGTGCGACGGGCAGTACTCGCTCTCGGGCATCGCGCCGCGCTGGCACGGCTGGCCCTTGCGCGTGAGCGCGCGACAGCGCCCGAGCAGGTCGCTGCGGCGCTGCAGCTCGGCCTCGGCGGCCTCGACGACGCGCGAGATGACCTCGTCGACGGCGACGTAGACGCGCGCCTGCTGCGTGATCGGGAAGTAGCGGCGCACCTCTTCGAAGAGGCTCCGCGTCGGACGTGCGAAGTAGCGGGGATCGGCAGCGAGCCGCTCGACGGCAGCCTCACACGCGGCCAGAACGCGCCTCTGGGCCTCGACCCGGCTCACGCCGGGCTGCGTCTCGTCCACGAGGTCCTTGACCGCGAGGAAGATCGCGCGGCTGTACTGGTACATGCACTCTCCTGCCGGGTGACCGCTCTCGTCCGTGCGGAGCGAGGTTCGCCACCGGGCGCTCGTTTCCCTGCGAGTGATTGTGGAGAACCGCGCGCCTCAAATCAAGGGCGCAGAAGGAGGACATCGGGTGCAGGCTGGGTGGCCGGCTGGGTTGCCGCGGACCGCCGCAGGCGCTCGCAGGTGACCGCGACCGCCTCCGGCGAGCTGTCGCCGGCCACGAAGCGGCGGCCGAGGCGCTGCGCGGCGACCGCCGTCGTGCCGCTGCCGACGAACGGATCGGCGACGAGCGCGCCCGGATCGGTCGTCGCGAGCACGATGCGCTCCAGGAGTGCGAGCGGCTTCTGCGTCGGGTAGCCCACGCGCTCGGCGGCCGTCGGCGCGATGCTCGGGAGCTCCCAGACGGAGTCGAAGGGCTTGCCGCCTTTGAGGTAGTAGCGGCGGCCGTGTGCGTTCTGGTAGCGGCCGTGCTCGTCCTCGTGCGCGTACTTCGCGGCCATCGCGGGCGTGATGCCGCCGCGCAGGCGGTGGAACGTGTTCGCGGGCCCGCGGGCGTAGAACAGCAGCACGTCGTGCTTGCGCGCGAACGCGTTGACGGGCGCGCGGCCGCCGAGGCCGTAGTGCCAGACGATCTCGTTGCGGAACGCCGCGCGGCCGAAGACGCGGTCGAGCGCGACGCGCGCGTACGCGCTCATGCGGTGATCGAGGTGCAGGAACAGCGATCCGCTGGCCGCGAGCGCCCGGTGCATCTCGGCGAGCTGCGGCTCCAGCCAGGCGACGTAGTCCGCGGGCTCCTCGAGGCCGTCGTCGTAGCTGCGCACGAGGCCGCTCGCGTCCGCGGCCCGCCGCACGAGCCCGGTCGCGAACGGCGGGTCGGCGTAGACGAGCTCGACGCTGTCGCTCGCGAGCGCGCCGAGCGTCGTCAGCGCATCTGCGAGCAGCAGCCGGTTGGGCTCGCCGGCGGCACCGCCGCCGAGCTGCAGTCGATCATCCACGCGCCCATGATGGCGCGGGCGCTACCGCTGCGTCAGGCGGCTGCGCCGACGCGCGTCGGGGGGAGCGACGTCGGCTCCTCGAGATGCGAGTGCGACGGGCAGTACTCGCGGCCCGGCAGCGGGGTGCGCTGGCAGGCCTTGCCCTTGCGGGTGGTGGCGCGGCAGCGCGCGTTGGCCTCGTTGAGACGATCGAGCTCGATCTGGATCGAGGCCCGGGCCAGGCTCACCATGCGCTCGATCGCGTAGAAGACGCGCGCCTGCTGCGAGATCGGGAAGTAGCACCGGATCTGCTGGAAGAGGCTGCGGGCCGGCTGCGGGAAGTAGCGCGGATCGCTGGCGAGCCGCTCGACCGTCGACTGCGCCGCGTCGAGCACGCGCCGACGCGCCTCGGCCACGCTGATGGTGTCCGGGTGCGGATCGACGATGTCCTTGAGCTCGAGGTAAAGGGTGCGGCTGAAGCGGTACATGGCTGCTCGCTCGTGACGGACGGCTGGGGTGTCCTTCCCGGGCACTTGTGCTTGCACGGTTCGGGAAGCGGACCATTAGCGTATCGGATGAGCACTGGAAAAACTAGTAAGCGGCGGACGGACTTGCATCTCTGACAGCCGACTTTGTGACGCAGCCCGTGACATCACAGTGATGAGCTTGTAACACGTCCGGCGCAACTGCGCCAGGGGTGCGGGGAAGCGCTTGTGCGACCGCGGCGGGCGCGATGCGGTAGGCGTGCGCTCCCGGCGTCGCGCCGACGTCTACGGTTGCCTCCCATGGAAACGATCGAACGC
>DASXXY010000275.1:0-8234 GCA_036502805.1 Gaiellales bacterium
GTTCGTCGGGTGGGATGAGTCGAGAAGGGTGGTCACGGCATGGCGGTGGAGACGCAGGGCATCGACGATCGTCTGCGGTTGCTCGAGGCCAAGGAGGAGATCCGGAATCTGCTCCAGGAGTACCGGAGGACGCTGGACGTCCGCGATCTGCGCGCGTTCTCCGCGCTCTTCGCGGCGAACGGCAGCTGGGCAGGAGCCTCGGGTGAGGCGACCGGGCCCGAAGGGATCTACACGATGCTGACGGGGGCCCTGTCGGAGAATCCGCCGTGGCCGGGTGCCACGCTCTGGCACCTGATCACCGACCCGGCGATCGCGGTCGACGGAGAGCGCGCGACCGCGTCGAGTCTGTGGATGCACGTCCGCCGCGGCGAGGGCGACACGCCGCTCCTGCCCACGCTCGGCGTCTACGAGGACGAGCTGGTGGTGGAGGACGGAGCCTGGCGCTTCCTGCGACGCTCCGTCACGCGGCAGATCCCGCAGGATCCCCGCGAAGCGACCTGACGTGCCGCGGCACGTCAGGTTCGACCTCAGCTGCCCGCCGGAGGGCATGGGCGAGGACGAGTGCGCGCGCCTCTCCGACCTGCACGTCGGCGAGCTGCTCGCCATCCCGGGCGTCGTCGCGGCGCGCCGCTACCTGCTCGAACCGGCGGTGCCCGGCCGCCCGCCGGTGGAGTATCGCCACCTCGTCATCTACGTGCTCGACGGCCCGCCGCAGGCGCCGGACGATGGAGCGCGTCCGGAGTGGCTCACCGCGGGTCGCAGCGCATCGCTGGACGGGCGGCCGCTGGAGGACGGAGAGCCCGCTCTGCCCGACCACGGCTATCTCACGTTCAGCCATGCGCCCGCGCGCTTCACGCGCGAGGAGTACTTCGGCTGGTACTACGCCCACGCGCGAGAGAATCTCACCTCCGAGGGCCTCGAGGCCGTCTGGCGGTACGCGCTCACGCCCGTGGCGGTCGAGCCCAATCGCCTCGGACGGGCGACGCACGCCTCGCTCTACGCCGTTCGCCGTGAGCTTTCCGAGCTGCACGCGGCCCTCGAGGAATCGATCCGGGCACGCCGCGTGGACATCCCCGACTGGCTGCCCGAGTGCGAGTTCACGTCGCTCGACTGCCGGGCCGCCGGCCCGCTGCGGAGAGCCGCAGGAGCCTGACGGCGTGGCCGGGGCAGTGCGGGTCACTGCGCGCTGAAGCCGCCGTCGATCACGAGCGTGGATCCGGTCGCGAAGCTCGAGCGGTCGCCGGCGAGGTACAGGATCGCGTCCGCGATCTGCTCGGGCCGGGCGATCCCCTGCAGCGGGTGCGGCTGGCGCACGATCGCGTCGGCGAAGGGATCAGCCTTGCGCGCGACCGCGAATCCATCGCCCATGGGCGTGTCGACCGTCCCGGGTGCGACGGCGTTGATGCGGATCCCCAGGGGCGCGTACTCGAGCGCTGCCGACTTCGTGAGTCCCAGCACGCCCCATTTGGAGGCCGTGTAGTGGGCCACGCCCGGCGTGCCGACGAGCCCGGCGGCCGAGGCGGTGTTCACGATCACCCCGGCGCCCCGGGCGTGCATGTGGCGCAGCTCGGCGCGCATGCACAGCCAGACGCCCTTGAGGTTCACGGCGAGCACCGCGTCCCAGTCGGTCTCGTCCACCTCGTGCAGCCAGCCGAGGCCGCGCGTGATGCCGGCGTTGTTGACGCCGACGTCGATGCGGCCCTCGCTCGCAGCGATGGCGTCGAAGGCGGCGTCGACCTCGTCTGCGGACGTGACGTCGACCTCGCGCGTCGCGATGCCGTCGAGCTCCGACGCCAGTCGTGCGAGCGCGTCGCGACTGCGGTCGAGCACCGTCACGCGCGCGCCCTCCTCGCAGAAGGCCTTCGCCGTGGCCGAGCCGATGCCCGAGGCGCCGCCGGTGACCACCACTACCTTGTCCTGCAGCCCCAGATCCATCTTCGCGCCCTCGCGTCGTGGCCAACCGGATACGAAATGCTATAAGATCGCCGTGGCCACGAGCGACGCGGCGATCTGCGAGGCCGCGGACCCCGACGATGGGAGAGCAGCGTGAACGGCACCGCAGGGGGCATCGAGGAGCGGCTCCGCCGCCTCGAGGACATCCAGGAGATCACGACGCTCTTCATGTCGTACCGTCGCACGCTCGACGAGCGCGACTTCGCGGCGTACTCGCAGCTCTTCGCTCCCGCCGGAGAGTGGACCGGCAATCTCGGCACGTCCAAGGGCCCGGCCGCGATCGAGAAGATGCTCGACGACACGGCGGGCCAGGGCTTCGCGATCGCATCCGGCGAGGACTACCACCTCGTTGCCAATCCCGACATCCATGTCGACGGCGATCGCGCGACGGCCACGAGCACGTGGGTCTTCGTCACCCGCGACGGGGACGACCGTCCGAAGCTCTCGCTGATGGGCCACTACAAGGACGATCTGCACCGCACCCCTGAGGGCTGGCGCTTCCTGCGCCGCGAGGCGTTCTGCGACATGCCGGCAGAGCACCTCGGCGTCAGGCAGTGACGCCCGAGTCGGGCGGTGGCGCGCGCAGCCTTCCCTGCGGCGCGTCACGCGTGTGCGCTGCGGGTGAGCCCGTCCGCTGGCGCCGCGATCACGGGCCGCGGCATCGCGAACCGCTCCGGCCGGGCACGCGATGCACCTAGTCTCGGCGTGGCCGGCGCGCGGCGCGGGGCGAGGACGGCCACGGCGGACGACGGCGCCCGGTCAGATCGCAAATATGAAGTCTGATATCTTCGCCCAGCGGCGCATCGACACGAGAGGAATGGCATGAGCACGAGCCAGGGGAACGGCGTCACGGCCGGACCGGTCCTGCCCCGGACGCCCACGCAACTCTTCATCGGCGGCGCCTGGCGCGATGCCGCGGACGGGGCGACGTTCGACGTCGTCTCGCCGACCAGCGAGCAGCGCCTCGCGACGCTCTCGGCCGGCGGCCCGGCCGACATCGACGCGGCCGTCAAGGCGGCGCGCGCGCAGATCGACGGCGGCGAGTGGGCGCGCATGCACGGCGCCGACCGCGGCCGCCTGCTCTCGCGCCTGGCCGATGCCATGGAGCGCGACGCGGAGATCTTCGTGACGCTCGAGGGTCACGACGTCGGCAAGCCGGCGTTCGAGCCGCGCATGGTCGACATCCCGAACGCGATCGACGTGATCCGCCACTTCGCGGGCTGGGCCGACAAGATCGAGGGCCGTTGGGTCGCGCCGCTGCCCGCGTTCGGCCACCAGCGCCAGGCGTACACGATCCGCGAGCCGATCGGCGTGATCGGCGCCATCTCGGCCTGGAACGCGCCCACGCTGATCGCCTCCTGGAAGCTCGGGCCCGCGCTCGCGGCCGGCAACGCGGTCGTGCTCAAGCCTGCCGAGGACGCGCCGCTGACGTCGCTGCACCTGGCGACGCTGATCGAGGAGGTCGGCTTCCCGCCCGGCGTCGTGAGCGTCGTCCCCGGCCTCGGCGAGAGCGCCGGCGCGGCGCTCGTGCGGCACCCGCTGGTCGACAAGATCAGCTTCACGGGCAGCTCCGAGGTCGGCCGCGAGATCGCGATCCAGGCGGCCGGCGACTTCCGCCGCGTGACGCTCGAGCTCGGCGGCAAGTCGCCGCAGATCGTGCTCGGCGACGCCGACCTGAGCCAGGTCCTGCCGGGAGTCGCCGTCGGCTTCCTCGCCAACCAGGGCGAGATCTGCGCCGCGGGCACGCGCATCCTCGTCGCGCGGGAGCTCTACGACGACGTCGTGGGCGGCCTCGCCGACGCGGCGCGCGGTGCGCGCCTGGGCGATCCGTTCGACGCGCAGACGACGATGGGCGCGCTGATCAACGGCAAGCAGCGCGACCGCGTGACCGGCTACATCGCCCAGGGCCGCGCCGACGGCGCCGAGCTCGTGACCGGCGGCGGGCGCCCCGACCGTCCCGGCTTCTTCGTCGAGCCCACCGTGTTCGCGGGCTCGAGCAACGGCATCGGCATCGCGCAGGACGAGATCTTCGGGCCCGTCGCGCTCGTGCTGCCGTTCGACGACGCCGACGAGGCGATCAGCATCGCGAACGACACGCGCTACGGGCTCGCCGCCTACGTGTGGACGCAGAACCTGTCCGAGGCGCACCGGCTCGCAGCCCAGCTGCGCGCCGGCGGCGTCTGGATCAACGGCCCGGGCGCGCCCGATGCGCGCCTGCCCTGGGGCGGCCTCAAGACGAGCGGCATCGGCCGTGAGCTCGGCTGGGCCGGCATCGAGGGAAACACCGAGGAGAAGACCGTCACGATCACGCTGTGACCGGCGCGCAGCCGGTCGTGATCGGGACTCGAGAGGAGATGGACGTACGTGTCTGACAGCGACGAGGTGTACGAGCAGGGCATCGCCGTGCGCGACGAGATGCTCGGCTCGGAGCACGGGCGGGCGAAGGTGGAGAGCCAGTCCGCCTTCACCGCCGACTTCGAGAACATGGTGACGCGCTACTGCTTCGGCGAGGTCTGGACGCGCGACGAGCAGCTCTCGCGCGCGCACCGCAGCATGATCACGCTGGCGATGCTGATCGCGCTCGGCCGGCCGCACGAGATCCGCGTGCACGTCAAGGGCGCGATCGCGAACGGCGTCACGAAGGAGCAGATCAGCGAGATCATCATGCACTCGTCGATCTACTGCGGCGTCCCCGCCGCCGTCGACGGCTTCCGCCAGGCGAGCGCGATGCTCGCAGAGCTCGGCCTCTCGTGAGCGCGGCACCCCAGGATCTCCGCGTCGGCTTCGTCGGCCTCGGCAACATGGGTGCGCCGATGGTGCGCAACCTCGCGCAGGCCGGCTTCGCGCTCACGCTGCTCGATCTCGACGAGGCGCTCCAGGCCGAGCTCGTGGGCGAGCTCGGCGCCAAGGGCGCGACGACGAGCGCCGACTTCGCGCGCTGTGACGTCGTCGTCACGATGCTGCCCGACGACCGCGCCGTGCGCACGGTCATGCTCGACTGGGAGGGCGGCATCGCGAACGCGCTGCGCTCCGGCGCCGTGCTCGTCGACATGAGCTCGTCCAACCCGGCCGGCACGATCAAGCTCGGCGATGCGCTCGAGGACAACGGCATCGGCTTCGTCGACGCGCCCGTCTCCGGCGGTATCGCCCGCGCCGTGACCGGCACGCTCGCGCTCATGGCGGGCACGAACGACGGCGAGTACCTCGAGCGCGTGACGCCGGTGCTGCTCGCGCTCGGCGCGCAGATCTTCCCGACCGGGCCGCTCGGCTCCGGCCACGCGATGAAGGCGCTCAACAACTTCGTCGGCGCGACGACGTACGTCATCACCGCCGAGGCGCTCGCGATCGGCCAGCACTACGGCCTCACGCCGGCCACGATGGTGGGCGTCTTCAACGCCTCGACGGCGCGCAGCTTCAACTCCGAGGTCGTCTTCAAGGAGCACGTCGTCTCCGGCAGGTACGCGACGGCGTTCGCGCTCGGCCTGATCACCAAGGACGTCGGCATCGCGGCGGGCCTGGCCGAGGAGAGCGGCGTGGACGCGCCGTTCACGCGCCTCTCCCGCGCGCGCTGGAACGGCGCGGTCTCGCAGCTCGGCCACGGCGCCGATCACTCGGAGGCGCACAAGAGCTGGTGGGGCGCCGACTTCGTCGATGTCGCACCGGAGGTCTCCGCGGCACCCGCGGCGAGCGAGGCGCCCGCGGTGGCCGAGGCGCCCGCCGACTCCGGCGAGGATGTCGCCGAGCCGAGCGATGAGGTCGCCGAGGTGAGCGAGGAAGCACCCGCAGCGGGCTGATGGGCCGGCTCGACGGCAAGGTCGCCCTGATCTCGGGCGCTGCCCGTGGTCAGGGCGAGGCGGAGGCGCGGATGTTCGCCGCCGAGGGCGCGTGCGTCGTCCTCGGCGACGTCCTCGCCGAGCTCGGCGAGCAGGTCGCGGCGGCGATCTGCGCGAGCGGCGGACGGGCGCTCTTCTGTCGTCTGGACGTGACGTCCGAGACCGATTGGGCGGCCGCCGTCGAGCGCGCCGAGCGCGAGTTCGGCCGTCTCGACGTGCTCGTCAACAACGCCGCCATCCTCGGCCTCGCCGGCATCGCCGAGACCACGCTCGAGACCTGGGAGCGCGTGCTCGCCGTCAACCAGACCGGCCCGTTCCTCGGCATGCGCGCGGCGATCCCCGCGCTGCGGCGGAGCGGGGGAGGCTCGATCGTCAACATCTCATCGGCGCTCGCGCTGATCGGCACCGGCGAGTCGGCGTCCTACACCGCGTCGAAGGGCGCGCTCAGCGCGCTCACGCGGACGGCCGCGGTCGAGCTCGCACCCGACCGCATCCGCGTCAACGTCGTGCACCCCGGCGTGATCGACACGCCGATGGTCGACGCCGGCATGGGCCGCAGCCCCGAGGCGCTCGGGAAGATGGCCGCAGCGGCTCCGATCGGCCGCATCGGCCGGCCCGAGGAGATGGCCGCAGCCGTGCTCTACCTCGCGAGCGACGAGGCGAGCTTCGTGACCGGAGCGTCGCTCTCGGTCGACGGCGGCCTGACCGCCTGGTGAGGCGCCGCTGACCGGGCAGTCGGGACGTTGCGAGGGATCAGGCAGGCCGGTCGGCGGTCAGCCCGGCTGCGCCGCCGGCCAGATACCGCATCCACCGGCCCTGCGCGAACCATCGCCGCATGGTGCGGAGGCTCGGCGGGCTGGCGTGATCGTCGGCATGACGCTCGCGCAGCCGCGTGATCACGGCGAAGACCGCCTCACCGCGCGCGAATGCGTCCTCGGCCTCGCGCCGCAGCCGGGGCCAGGCATACGAGCCCGGCCGCGCGCGTGCGGGCCTGACGCTGAAGGCGGCCTTGATCGCCCTGAGGTGCGCGCTGAGCGCTTTGGATCGCGACCGCGTCAGGCAGCCTTGCGATTGCCAGATCCGCTGGAGCGTGACGACGAAATCGCGACCAGCGTTGTGGCGCATGAATTCGACGGAGTGGTGCCCCGGACAGAGCCAGATCTTGACCCCGTGCGTGAGCTGCCGCTCGAGCGTCTTACCCTGCGTGCGATCGATGCAGATCGCGCAGAGCGGGCTCTTGACGGGAATCCCACGGGCCTTGTAGAGCGAGATGAGGCGCGCCATCCGACGAGCTTCGCAGGCCGGGATTCACCTGTCTGTGTCTAGGTGTTGCGGATCTGTGTCGGATCGCAAGTGGCCGTTGCCGCGGCGGCCACTTGCAGGCTGTCGCCGGTCGTTCCCGGCGCCTGAGACGGCCGATCCGCGACACATGAGCGTCAGTTGCAACTGGCACGGGCACGCGTGGCCACTTGGAACGTGACGTCAGGCGTCTCCACGCGCCCGATGCCGGCCGTTTCCAAGTGGCACGGCGCGCACTGGCCACTTGCGATGCATCGAGAACCGACTGCGCGAGCCCACCACCGCGCACCCAGCCCCCTCACGGAGCCTTCGCGCGCCCCTCTCAACGCCGAGGCTTGACCGTGACCTGATTCCTCGACCTTGTCAGAAGAGCAAGAGCCCAGAAGGGCAAGAGCCCGGAGACCGGCAGGCACGTGGCGCCGAAAATCAAAAAAAACCGGGCCGGGTCGGCGGGGAGTCAGCCGCCTTCGCGGATGCGCGGCGCGAGCGCCACGCCGTTCCACGACGCGAAGCGCACCTCGTCCCACCAGGGCGGCAGGGGCGGCCCCGACGTGTCGGTGCGCTTGAGCGCGATGTAGGCCTCGGCCGAGCCGAGGCTCATGCGGATCATGTTCTGGGCGAGCTCCTCGAAGCCGCCCTCGACCTCGTACAGCGCGATGTGCGTCCACTCGGCGCCCTCGCCGGCGCCGACGTCCTGCTCGATCGCGTAGCGGCGGGCCGAGACGAAGCCGGGGATCGCGAGGATCTCGTGCAGGTGCGCGTCGTACCAGGCGTTCCAGTCCTCGTCGCCGACGCCGTCCGGGCGGCGGCTGAAGACCATCTGGATGCGGTCGAGGGCACTCACGCGGTCGCCGGAGCGAGATCGATGTGCGGGCTGTCCGCGAGCAGGCCTTCGATGCGTGCCTTGGTGGCGTCCGAGAGCGCCGAGAGCGGCGCGCGCGCGAGGCCGGACCCGATCAGCCCGAGGCGCTCCATGACCCACTTCGCGGGGGCCGGGTTGACCTCGGCGAAGGCCGCGTCGACGAGCGCGTGGAGGTCGTAGTGCAGCTGCCGCGCGCGCTCGTGGTCGCCGGCGGCGAACGCGTCGTAGAGCTCGGCGCAGGGCGCCGGCGCGAAGTTGCCGACGCAGCTCAGGTGGCCGCGGCCGCC
>DASXXY010000276.1:0-5737 GCA_036502805.1 Gaiellales bacterium
ACCCGCGACTCCCGGGTCAGACCCCGGTTTCCCGCCGGCGCGCACCGCGGGGCCTGCCGCGGCGCATGAGAACGCGCCTGGCGCGCTCCGTTCCAGGCGGGTGTGAAGGCAGACTCAGCGCGTGAGCAGCGAGCCCAGTGCGCCGGCGCCGGTCGACGAGCTGCTGCTGAGCGTCAGCGTGCTCTCGAGCCACTTCGTGAGCGACTGCGGCGACCGCGTCTGGCCGTACACGCGGCCCGGACCCGTGAACTCGAAGACCCAGCCCTCACCGCTCTTCATGGACTGGATCGAGCGGCCCTCGACGGCGCGGCGGAGCTTGTAGTCGACCGACTCGTCGTAGGCGACCATGTGGTTCGTGTCGAGGATGAACGTCTCGCCGGCGGCGAGATCCCAGACGTCGAGCGCGCCGAAGCAGGCCATCACGATCGTGCCGTGGCCGCTGGCGCGGACGATGAAGCCGCCCTCGCCGCCCATCAGGTTCTTGAGCCCGCCCCACTTCGCGTCGATCGCGATCTCGGTGCTCGAGGAGACCCAGCCGCCGCGCGAGATCAGCAGGCCGTGGCCCTCGCTGAGGTCGAGCGAGAACGCGTCGCCGAGCAGGTGCGTCGCGACATCGACCCAGCCGCCCTCGGCGGGCGCGGTGTAGGTGGTGATGAAGAACGACTCGCCGCCGAGCACCTTGCGCTTCAGGCCTTTCATGACGCCGCCGTCGGCGCCGGCCGAGAGCACGACGCCGGGCGAGTGGGCGACCATCGCATCCGGCTGCACCTTGAGCACCTCGCCGCCCTCGAGCGAGCAGCGGGCGATGGCGTAGGCGGGACTGTGACGGATCGTGACCTGCATGGGCGGCCTCCCTCGCGGAACGTGCGGGAACGATGTGGACGCCGCCTCGCACGGAGGCGACCCCGTCCTCTCTCAGCTCCCCAGTATGGAGGCGGCGGCCGGCAGCAGCTCCTCGGCGGCGCCCAGCAGGTGCGGATCGGCGTCGTCCCAGAGCGCGGTCGGCTGCTGCGAGACGATCGCGAGCGGGCGGCGCGAGCGGGCGAACGCCTCGGCGATGCCGGCGGCCGGGTAGACCTGCAGCGACGTGCCGGCGCAGAGGCAGCCGCGGGAGCCCTGCGCGAGCCCGGTCGCACGCGCCCAGGCGTCCTCCGGCAAGGGCTCGCCGAAGAGCACGACCTGGGGCCGCAGCGTGCCGCCGCAGACGAGGCATTCGGGCGCGCGGCGCGTCGCCGCATAGCGCGCGAGCGCCGGCGCCATGTCCTCCTCGGCACCGCAGGCCAGGCAGCGGGCCGTGCGCAGGTGCCCGTGCACCTCGACCGCCTCGCTGCCGGCGGCGTGGTGCAGCCCGTCGATGTTCTGCGTGATCACGCCGGAGACGAACCCGCCGGCCTCGAGCCGCGCGAGCGCGACGTGCGCCGGGTTGTGCGCGATGTGGGCGCCGACGAGCGGCTCGGCCCAGCACTGCCAGACGCGCGCGGGGTCGCGCGCGAGCATGTCGACGTGCCCGTCGACCATCGGGTCGAGGCGCTCCCAGAGGCCGCCGGGCGAGCGGAAGTCGGGCAGGCCGCTGGCCGTCGAGACGCCGGCGCCCGTGAATGCGACGACGGGCGCGTTGGCTGCGAGGAAGCGCGCGAGCGCCTCGGCGCCCGGATCGAGGTCGGCGGCCACGCACGTACGGTACCGCCGGCATGACGGTCACCCTCGCCCTGCTCACCGCGCTCGCGTGGACCGGCTTCAACTACTGGATCGTGCCGATCTCGCGCGCCACCGACGCGTACATGTCGTCGCTCGTCCTGCTCGTCGCGAACGGCATCTTCACGATCCCGATCGCGCTTGCGATCGACGGCGTGCCCGGCAGCGGCGACCTGCGGCCGCTCGGCTGCGCCGTGCTCGCAGGGCTGCTCGAGGTCATCAGCTTCATCCTCTTCTTCCGCGCCCTCGAGCACGGCGACCTCGCCGTCGTCGCGCCGATCGTCGGGCTGGAGGGCGGCATCGCGGCGATCGCGGTCATCCTCTTCGGCGAGAACGTCACCGTCCTGATCTGCGTCGGGCTCGCGATCGCGCTCATCGGCGGGTGCCTCGCGGCCGCGCAGGGCTCGCGCCGCACGGCTGCGGGCGCGCTGCCCGCAGCGGGAGCCGCGGTCTCGCTCGGCCTGATGTTCGCGCTCTATGCGGCGGCCTCCGACCTCGGCCCCGTGAGCGCCGTCGCCTCCGGGCGGATCGTCGCGCTCGTGGTGCTCGGCGGCATCGTGGCGTGGCGCGGCCTGCGCCTGCCGAGCGGCGCCGTGCTGCTGCGCCTGCTCGGCCTCGGCGCCCTGGACGCGGCCGCGTTCGTCTCGTACGCCTATGCCGCCTCGCGCGGGCCCGTGAGCGTCGCGGCCGTCGTCTCGGGACAGTTCTCGACGCTCAGCGCCCTGCTCGGCATCTTCCTGCTGCGCGAGCGGCTGCGCCCGCACCAGTACGCCGGCATCGCGCTCGCCGGCGTCGGCACCGCGCTGCTCGCGTTCACGCAGTAATCACAGCTCGGCGGTCGCGATGCGCGCGAACGGCGCCGTCAGGCCGTCGGCGTCTCGAGATCCCATCGCAGCGCGTGCTCGACGAGCCTGAAGGTCACGCGCATGCCCGGCAGGAGCTGGCCGATGATCGGCAGGTCGTCGGGGTGCACGACCGCCGGCAGCGCGTAGCCGCCGGTGCGGTAGCGGTCGACGAGCAGCACGAACGGCTCGCCGTTGGGCGTGATCTGGATGGCGCCGAGCGGCGGCGGCTCGCTGATCGCCTCGCCACCGGGGATCTCGACGCCCTCGAGCCGGACGCCGGTGCGATCGCCCGCGGCCGTGCGCAGGTCGGCCCCGTCGAGGATGCCGAGCGCGACGCTCGTGGCCTTGGGCCCGGGCATGATGCGCACCGTCGCGCCGTTCACCGGCCAGTCGACCTTCGCGCTCATGCGCATCGCCGACTCGACCTCGCGGCCGAGTCCGAGCACGTCGCCGGCCGCGAGCGGGCGGCCGATCAGGCCGCGCACGTCGGTGCTCGCGCTGCCCATGAAGCGCTCGCTCTCGATGCCGCCGGCGAGCGCGAGGTAGGCGCGCGCACCCTGGCCCGTGTGCGGCAGCGAGAGCCGGTCGCCGGTGTCCAGCTCGAGCGTCGCATAGGCCTCGGCGACCTCGCCGCGGATCCACGGCAGCACGCCCGGCCCGGCGATCGCGACGCGCACGGGGCGCAGCGCGGTCAGGGAGGGGCCGCGCACCGTGAGCTCGATCAGCGGGTCGTCGGGATCGTTGCCGACGAGCGCGTTCGCGAGCCGCGCCGAGCGCGTGTCGACGGGGCCCGACTGCGCCATGCCGAAGCGCCCGGCCATGTCGCGGCCGCCGTCGACGACGAGGTCGAGCAGCCCGGCCTCGTCGACGCGCAGCGCCGGCCGCGCCGGCCGCTCGGGCAGCAGCGGACGCGCCGTCGGCTCGGGCGGGATCTCGCCCTCCCCGGGCTCGAAGCGCACGGTGTCGCCGGGCGCGATCAGGAAGGGCTGCTCGCGCCAGGGGTCGTAGACCGCACGCAGCGAGTGGCCGATCAGCTGCCAGCCGCCGGGGCCGGGAACGGGGTAGATGCCGGTCTGCTGCCCCGTCATCGCGACCGCGTGCGCGGGCACGACGGCGCGCGGCGAGGGCCGCCGCGGCATCTTCAGGCGCTCGTCGAGCACGCCGAGGAACGGGAAGCCGGGCGAGGCGCCGACGGCGAAGACGCGGTAGTCGCGGCCGCTGTGGAGATCGATCACCTCGCGGCGCGCGAGCCCGGTCGCCTCGCACACGGCCGCCATGTCCTCGCCGTCGTAGACCATCGGCACGCGCACGAAGCTGCCGCCGGCCGCGCTGCCGCCCGCGCGCGCCTCCGCGAGGTGCTCGTTCAGCCAGTCATCGATCTCGGCGCGCTCGATGCGCCGCGCGTCGTACTCCACGTAGAGCGTCGTGTAGCCGGGCTGGACGTCGGTCACGCCCGCGCGCAGGTCGTCGAGCAGCCGCCAGGCGAGCCGCTGGAGCAGCTCGTTGACGGCAGGATCGATGTGGTCGCCGAGGCGGACGTAGACGCCGAGCCGGCGCACCGCTCAGAACGCCGCCAGCTCGACCCCGGCAGCCTCGAGCGCAGCGCGGACGGCGGCGGCGATGCGCGCGGCGTGCGGGTTGTCGCCGTGGATGCAGAGCGTGCGCGGGCGGAACGTGACGGGCGTGCCGTCGATCGCGTCGACGACGCCCTCGACCGCCATGCGCACGGCACGCCGGGCGGCCTCGTCGACATCGGTGATCGTGGCGCCGGGCTTGCCGCGCTTGACGAGCAGCCCGTCGGCCTCGTAGGCGCGCTCGGGGAAGCCCTCGGCGATGCTCGGGTGGGCGAGGTCGACGGCCGCGCGCGCGAGCTGCGAGTGCGGCGTGACGACGAGCGGCAGCGTCGGATCGATGTCGCGCACGGCCTTGACGACGCTGTCGGCGACCGCCGGATCCTCGCTCGTGTGGGTCGAGAAGGCGCCGTGCAGCTTGACGTGGTGCATGACCCCGCCGAGCACGCCGAGCACGGCGTTGAGCGCGCCGACCTGGTAGACGACGTCGGCGTAGGCCTGCTCCGGCGTGACGTGCAGGTGGCGGCGGCCGAAGCCGACGAGGTCGGGCAGTCCGGGGTGCGCGCCGATCGCGAGACCGTGCTCGAGCGCGAGCCGCGCCGCCGCGAACATGGACGACGGATCGCCGCCGTGGAAGCCGCAGGCGAGGTTGACCGAGGTCGCGTGGGGGAACGTGCCGGCGTCGTCGCCCATGCTCCAGGCGCCGTACGATTCGCCCGCGTCGATGTTGATGTCGATGACCGTCATGGTGCCCGCGATCGTACGTGCTCGCGGCCTGCCTGCGGTATGCAGGCGAGACGCTGCTATCCTGCGTTGCAAGAGCGGAAGTTCCCGCTCCGTGAGGTTGCTCGTCGTTCCTCCTGATCAGTTCGGGGCGCGCGTCGGTTCCTCAGCCCCCGAACGGGCCGCACAGACGGCCAGGAGTTGAACATTGAGTAGTAAGTCCTTCCGCGCCCTCGGCGCGTCCGAGCACGTCTGCGCTGCGCTCGCGCAGCGCGGCATCTCGGCCCCCTTCCCGATCCAGGAGCTCGTCCTTCCGGACGCCCTGGCCGGGCGCGACGTGCTCGCCAAGTCCCCCACGGGCAGCGGCAAGACGATCGCATTCGCGATCCCCATGGTCGAGCGCATCTCGCGTGACGCCAAGGTGCCCGCCGGCCTCGTGCTGGTGCCCACCCGCGAGCTCGCCATGCAGGTCGCCGACGAGACCGCCGCGCTCGCCCGCTCCAAGGGCCTGCGCGTCGCGACCGCCTTCGGCGGCGTCGGCATCCACGGCCAGGCCCAGAAGGCCGCGCGCTCGCACATCCTCGTGGCCACCCCCGGGCGGCTCGAGGATCTCCTCGAGCGGCGCCTGATCCGCCTCGACGGCGTCTCCCTGCTCGTCCTCGACGAGGCCGACCGCATGCTCGACCTGGGCTTCCGCCCGGCCGTCGACCGCATCGTCAACCAGGTGCGCCAGGAGCGGCAGACGCTGTTCTTCTCGGCCACCCTGGACGGCGAGGTCAACCGCATCGCGACGAAGTACACGCGCGACGCCGTGCGCGTCGAGCACCACACGCCCGAGGCCGAGGTCGGCCACATCGAGCACCGCTTCATGACGACGCGGCACGACGAGAAGCTCGACCGCCT
>DASXXY010000277.1:0-6635 GCA_036502805.1 Gaiellales bacterium
ATCCGGTGCCGCTCGTCTGCACGCTGCCGGGCGCGCGCCTCGAGGACGGCGGCAAGCTCGGCGACCTCGCGCCGACGGTGCTGGCCATGCTCGGCATCCCGCAGCCGCCGGAGATGACCGGCCGCAGCCTGCTGCTCTAGCGGGGCGGCCGTGAGCGACGCCTGGAACCTCGGGGTGCTGCGCGAGCGGCAGTTCGCGCTCTTCTTCTGGGGTCAGGCGGTCTCGGTGCTCGGCGACGGCATCTTCCCGATCGCGCTCGCGTTCGCCGTGCTCGAGCTCGGCGGCTCGCCGACGGCGCTCGGCCTCGTCTTCACGGCCGGGATCCTGCCGCAGGCGGTCTTCGTGCTGATCGGCGGCGTCTGGGCCGACCGCCTCCCGCGCCGCACGATCATGCTCGTCTCCGACGCCGCGCGTGCCGTCATCCAGGCCACGACCGCGGTGCTGCTGCTGAGCGGGCACGCGCAGGTCTGGCACCTCGTCGTGCTCTACGCGCTCAACGCGACGGCGCAGGCGTTCTTCATGCCGGCGGCCACGGCGCTCGTGCCGCAGGTCACGCCGCAGGGCCAGCTGCAGGCGGCCAACGCCTTGCTCGGGATCACGCGCAGCCTCGCGTTCGGCGCGGGCGCCGCGCTCGGCGGCGTGTTCGTGAGCCTCGTCTCGACCGGCGGCGCCGTCGCGCTCGACGCCTGCACGTTCCTCGTCAGCGCCGCCTGCCTGTGGGGCGTGAGCGGCGCGCGCGCGGCAGCCGGCGATGCGGCCTCGAGCTTCCTCGCCGAGTTGCGCGACGGCTTCGCCGAGGTGCGGCGGCACCGCTGGCTCTGGGTCGGCCTGCTGAACGCGTTCCTGTTCGTGATGATCGTCGTCGCGCCGTTCGAGATCATCGGCCCGGTGATCTCGCGCAGCGCTCTCGGGGGCGCGTTCGCATGGGGCGTGATCCTGACCGGCTTCTCCGTCGGCACGTTGCTCGGCGGGCTCGTGATGCTGCGCATCCGGCTCGAGCGGCCGATGTTCGTCGCGGGCATCCTCTTCTTCGCGACCTGCTTCGCGCCGCTCCTGCTCGCGCTGCCGGCGCCGGTCTGGTCGATCACGCTGGCCTATGCGGGCGAGGGCTTCGCGGTCGGCATCTTCGTGACGACCTGGGAGACGGCCCTCCAGCACCACATCCCCGCCGACAAGCTCGCGCGGGTCGGCGCCTGGGACTGGCTCGGGACGATCGGCGGCATGCCGCTCGGCTACGCGCTCACCGGGCCGATCGTCGGGGCGGTGGGTTCGTCGGCGACGCTCGTCGGCGTGGCGGTCTCGGCATTCGCCCTGTCGCTCGTGTTCGTGCTCAACCGAGATCTACGCGAATTGCGCATCGATGCATCACCAATGGTGAAAGAAATTGGAGTTCCGGGCGCATAGCCTGTATCGTCACGGGCTCATGGCGATCCCACAGCCGGATCCCGAGCGGCTGCGGAGGGCACGAAGGGGAGACCCCGAGGCCTTCAGGCAGCTCATGGGCACGTATCAGCCGCCGATCTACAACTACGTGCTCAGGCTCGTGGGTGGAGATGCGGCCCTCGCGGAGGATCTCTGTCAGGAGATCTTCATGAAGGTGCACCAGGGCCTCGCGGGCTTCAACATGCAGTGCCGCTTCACGACCTGGCTGTTCCAGATCGCGAAGTACCGCGTGCTCGACGAGCTGCGGGCGCGCGAGCGGCGCGTGCAGACGCCGATCGAGCTCGACCGCGTGCCGCCGGCGGCGATCGCCGCAGCGCCCGAGGTCGGGTTCGAGCAGATGGACGCCGTCTTCCGCGCGATCGGCGAGCTCAACCTCGACATGCGCGCCGCGCTGCTCCTGCGCGACGTGGTGGGGCTCTCGTACAACGAGATCGCCGAGGCGCTCGAGATCTCGCTGGCGACGACGAAGTGGCGCATCTTCAAGGCTCGCGAGCTGACCGCCGCACGCCTGGTCGCCGAGGGCGTGCTCACGCCGCCCAGCACGACCACCTCGCTCGCCTCCTAGCTCAGATCCCGCGCGAGAGGCGGTCGGCGAGGCGCGTGGGCAGACCGGCCGCGCGGATGTCGGCCTGCGCCTGCTCGACCGGGTACTCGCTGCGCATGAAGCGCGCGGACGCGACCTCGGTGTCGATCAGGAGCCACGCCGCGCGCGGATCGCGGTCGCGCGGCTGGCCCACGGAGCCGGGATTGAGCAGCTGCTTGCCTGCGAGCGCGAGCTCCTGATCGGCCTCGGCCTTGCCGCCGTCGAGTCCCTTCGCGCCGAGCATCAGCGCGAGCTGCACGTGGCTGTGCCCGACGAGCGCGAGGTCGGTCGTCTGCTCGTTCAGGGCGGCTTCGGCCACGGGCGCGGTCAGCACGTACTCCCAGATCGGGTCGCGGATCGAGCCGTGGAAGAGCGAGATGCCCTCGCGCGCGCCCTTCGGCGAGAGGTGGGCGAGCGACTCCAGCTCATCGGGTGTGAGCACGCTGCGCGTCCAGCGCGCCGCGACGCCCGCCTCGGCCGTGAACTGGTCGATGTCGAGCACCCCCGACACGACGAGGTCGTGGTTGCCGCCGAGGCAGATCGCGGTGCGCTCGCGCACGAGCGCGAGGCACTCGCTGGGCTTGCCGCCATAGCCGACGATGTCGCCGAGGCACCAGACCTCGTCGATCACCGCCTCGGCCGCATCGGCGAGCACCGCCTCCAGCGCCTGCAGGTTGCTATGGACGTCCGATATGACCGCGACGCGCACCGGCGGCTGCGGCTACGCGGCGTCGGGGTCGTCGTCGCCGTCGTACTCCGGCAGCAGCTTGATGCCCTGGCGGGTCGACCACTTGGAGTAGTTGTCCTGCAGCGCGTCGATCAGCTGCCGCATGAAGAGCGGCGAGAGGTTGACGCGCACGACGGCGACGCCGGGCACCTCGGGGCCTTCGACGTCGTGGTCGACGCGCGCGTACGTGATCGTGAACTCGTAGTCCGAATGGCTGACGTTGGCGAAGTTCGCGTACACCCCGGCCAGTGCCTGCGGCTCGATCTGGATGTTGAAATGCCGTTCCTGTGGCTCGGGCTCCACGCCTGCTCCTCCATCGTTTCGACGAGGCGGAAGTCTAGAGTGCTCCGTCCCGGCGTTCAGGCATGGAGCGCTCGCGGCGGCGCTGCGTGCGGCAGACTGCGGGCGTGATCCGCGTCGTCTGCGTCGGTCGCGCGCGGGGCCCCCTGGCCGAGGCCTCGGCCGAGTACGAGGAGCGGCTCAAGCGCGCCTGCAAGTTCGAGCTCTGCGAGCTCAAGGAGGAAGGCACGCCCTCGCTCGAGCCCCGCGAGGCGATGCTGCGCGAGGGCGCGCGCATCGAGCCGCTGCTGGCGGGCTACTGGGTCGTCGCCCTCGATCGCAGCGGCGTCCAGAAGACGTCGAGGCAGCTCGCCGAGATCGTGCGCGAGCGCGAGGAGCGGCCGCCGCAGCGCACGGCCTTCGTGCTCGGCGGCCCGCACGGCATCGACGAGACGCTGCTGGCAGACGCGGAGCTGACCTGGAGCCTCGGCAAGGGCACGCTGCCGCACCAGCTCGCGCGCGTCGTCGTGCTCGAGCAGCTGTACCGCGCGTTCACGATCCTGCGCGGCGAGCCCTACCACCGCTGACGCGGCTCGGCGCGAGCGGCCGTGGCTATGCTCGCCGCCATGCCCGACGCGCTCGCCCTGCTCGCAACGCCCCTGCTCGACGCCGCTGAGCGGCTCGGCGCGACGGATGCCGACGCGGCCCTGGAGCGGCCCGCCGACGCCGCTCACGGCGACTACGCGACATCGCTCGCGCTGCGCCTCGCGAAGCCCCTGCGACGCCCGCCGCGCGAGCTCGCCGAGGAGCTCGCGACGGCCGCACGCGCGAGCGCGTGGATCGAGAGCGCCGAGATCGCAGGCCCCGGCTTCGTCAACGTGCGCGTCTCGCCCGCGTGGTATGCCGAGGCGGTGCGCCGTGCCCGCGAGCCGGGCTTCGGCGGCGGCACGGCGGCGGTTCCGCTGCGCGTCGACGTCGAGTACGTGTCGGCCAACCCGACTGGGCCGTTGCCCGTCTCGGCCGGCCGCAACGCCGCCTACGGCGACTCGCTCGCGCGCCTCTTCGCGTTCGCCGGACACGACGTCACGCGCGAGTACTACTTCAACGACGCCGGCACGCAGATCGAGCGCTTCGGCCGTTCGTTGCGCGCACGTGCACGCGACGAGCCGGTGCCCGAGGACGGCTACCAGGGCGACTACATCGCGGAGCTCGCGACCGCGACCGGCCTCTCTGCCGATGCCACGGCCGCCGAGTTCGGCGCCGCCGGCGTCGCGCTCATGTTCGCGCAGATCCGCGCCACGCTCGAGCGCTTCCGCGTGCAGATGGACGTCTTCACGAACGAGGTCGACCTGCACCGCTCGGGGGGCGTCGAGCGGGCGCTCGAGCGGGCTCGCTCCGCCGGTCACGTGTTCGAGGCCGACGGCGCGACGTGGCTGCGCGCGAGCGAGTTCGGCGACGACAAGGATCGCGTGCTCGTGAAGGCCGACGGCTCGACGACGTACTTCGCCGGCGACCTCGCGTACCTGGTCGACAAGCTCGAGCGCGGCTTCGACCTCGCGATCTACGTCCTGGGCGCCGACCACCACGGCTATGCGGCGCGGCTGCGCGCGGCCGCGCAGGCGCTCGGCTACGACCCCGCGCGCCTCGAGATCGCGCTGTACCAGATGGTGCATCTGATCGAGGACGGCGAGCAGAAGCGCATGTCCAAGCGCCGCGGCGACGTCGTCCTGCTCGACGAGCTGATGGATGGCATCGGCGTCGACGCCGCGCGCCTCTACCTCGTCCAGCGCTCGCACGACGCCACGATCGACATCGACCTCGCGCAGGCCGTCGAGCAGGGCCCCGAGAATCCCGTCTTCTACGTGCAGTACGCGCACGCGCGCATCTGCTCGATCCTGCGGCGGGCGGGGGAGGGCGACGGCACGTCCTCCGGCTTCGCGGAGGCCCTCGAGCCGAGCGAGGCGGCGCTCGTGCGCGCGCTCGTCGACTTCCCCGACGTGTGCCGCGCGGCCGTCGACCTGCGCGCGCCGCACCGCGTCGTCGTCTACGCCCGCGACCTCGCAGCCGCATTCTCGGCGTTCTACCGCGACTGCCCGGTGCTCGACGCGGACACGCCGGCGCGACGAGCGTCGCGCCTGGCGCTGTGCGATGCGACGCGGCAGGTGCTCGCACGCGCGCTCGACCTCGTGGGCGTCGGCGCGCCCGACGAGATGTAGCTTCGCGCGGCCCGCGTGGCGATCGCGGCATGGCGCCGCGAGAGCTTTACCGTTCGATCACGGGATTTTGAGGTTCTGGGCGTATGCTCGATCCGAGCCCCCAGGCCGCCCACGATGTTCGGAGGTCACGCATGAAGCGTCCACGCTATGCCGACGTCGCCGCGACGCTGGCCCTGGTGCTCGCGCTCGGAGGCACGAGCTATGCGGTCACCGTGCTGCCGCGAGACAGCGTCGGGACGGCCCAGATCAAGGCCAACGCGGTGACGAAGGGCAAGCTCGCCGCCAACGTCAGGACGACGGGCCCGGCCGGCCCGCGCGGCAGGGACGGCGTCGCCGGGCCCACCGGCCCGATCGGCCTCACCGGCGCTGCCGGCACGATCGGACTGCGAGGCCCCGCCGGGCTCGCGGGAGGGCCGCTCGATCCACAGCGCATCGTCCACGTCAACGGCCAGGTCGTCACGGTGCCGCCCGGCCAGATGTTCCTCAACATCGCCGCCCCGTGCCCGACCGGTGACATCGGTCTCTCGGGCGGCTACACCATCGGTGGCACGGTTCACGTCTCGAGCAGCATCGCCTCCGACTTCCAGCAGGGCTGGCAGATCACCGTCGACAACCCGGGCATGGCCACCGGGACGGCGCAGGCGTTCTCGGTCTGCCTGACCACCTGATGCCGCGTGCGGGCGGGGTGGCGCGGGGCTGACGCCCGCGCCGCCCCGTCGCAATCGTGCATCCCCGCTGCGGACGTCGTCGTTGCTCCACAGGGCGAGCACGCCGTCCGGGCACGCTTGCCGCGAGTGGAGGCTCGCACTCCGAGCGAGCCAGCTCCGGCTCGATCATGATGCTGGGGGTGCGCGGCTTCTTCCGTGGGCTGCTTGGCCACTGGCTCGTTGCCTGCCTCTTGTGGTGCGGCGTGCCGCTTGGCGGCTACTGGCTCGCCGAGTGGATCTTCGGGCCCTACAGGCATTGGACGCTCTGGATTCGCGGGCCGATTTCGACCGTCGTCACTGCGGCGTTCCTCTGGGCTTACGTCGGCAGGCACCTCTGGGCGGCGCGCAAGCGCACCGGCTGGTGGTAATCGCCGGCCACCTCGAGGCGTTCTGGCGTCCCGCTGGTGTCGCCTTCCCGGCGGCTCACCGCCGTTGCTAGCATCCAAGCCGATTGCGGACGTAGCTCAGTTGGTAGAGCATCAGCTTCCCAAGCTGAGGGTCGCGAGTTCGAATCTCGTCGTCCGCTTCGCATGAAAACCCTGCTACCGGCGGGGTTTTCTTGTTTCTGCGAAAGCGGAGGGAGGGCCGGTTTCGGCCCTGGGTAGCGCTGCTGGGTAGCGAATCTGTTTTCGAAGCACGCTGTGGTCGACCTCACGACGTGCGATTGCGGTGCCCACACC
>DASXXY010000278.1:0-1790 GCA_036502805.1 Gaiellales bacterium
CGACCGAGATGCTGAACTGGCTGGAGATCCCGCGCGAGGAGACGCCGGTGCTCGTCCACGCCCGCCAGGTGCTGCGCAACCCGTCGCCGGCGCAGGTCGCGCGGGGGCTCGGGCTGCGAGCGGAGGTCGACGGCCAGCGCTTCGACCTCGTCGTGCTCGGCGGCGGGCCCGCCGGCCGCGCCGCGGCCGTGTACGGCGGCTCCGAGGGACTGCGCACGCTCGTCGCCGAGGCCTGGGCGCCGGGCGGCCAGGCCGGCACGAGCACGCGGATCGAGAACTACCTGGGCTTCCCGATCGGGATCTCGGGCGTCGAGCTGACGCGCAAGGCGACGCTGCAGGCGCGGCGCTTCGACGCCGTGATCTCGAGCTTCCACCGCGCGGTCGAGCTCGCCGACGGCCCCGAGGGCCTGCTGCGGGTCGACCTCGACGACGGCCAGCACGTGCTCGCGCGCACGGTCGTGATGGCGACGGGCGCCCGCTGGCGCGAGCTCGACGCCGAGGGAGTCGACCGCTTCCGCGGCGCCGGCGTCTACCACGCGGCGATGGCGACCGACGCCGACCGCGCCCGCGGCGAGGACGTGATCGTCGTCGGCGGCGGCAACTCGGCCGGCCAGGCCGCGGTGCACCTCGCGACGCGGGCGCGCAGCGTGCGCATCGTGGTGCGCGGGCATGCGCTGAAGACGACGATGTCGCAGTACCTGGTCGAGCGAATCGAGCGCTCGAAGAACATCGAGGTGTTGACCGAGACCGAGATCACGGCGGTCGCAGGCCTCGCGACGGTCGAGACCGTGACCCTGCGCGACCGCCGCGACGGCAGCGAGCAGCAGGTGCCGTGCACCGCGGTCTTCGTGATGATCGGCGCCGAGCCGTGCACCGAGGCCTCGCGCGGGATCCTCGGCGTCGACCCGGCGGGTTACCTGCTGTGCGGCAGCGGCGCCGCGCACTGCGAGGGCCATCTCGGCTGGCCGCTGCGCGATCGCGAGCCGTGCCTGCTCGAGACGACGCGCCCCGGCGTGTTCGCGGCGGGCGACGTGCGCGCCGATGCGTCGAAGCGCGTCGCCGGTGCGGTCGGGGACGGCGCGCTCGTCGTGCGCTTCGCGCACGAGGTGCTGTCGGCCTAGGCCCGCTCGTCGCCCAGACCGGCGCGCAGGCGCGCCTCGCGGGCGAGGATCGACCAGTCGCGCGCACCCTCGCCGTGCGCGATGCCCGCGCGCATGTTCTCGGCAACGACCTCGGCGCCTGCGAGCTCCGCCCCGTGCGCCGCCGCTGCGTCGAGGGCGAGGTCGACGTCCTTCAGCCCGAGCGTCAGTGCGAAACCCGGGTCGTACGTGCCGTTCGCGATGAAGCCGCCGTAGCGCTGGTAGCTCGGGCTCGCGAACATCGTCTGCGTGACCATCCCGAGGAAGTCGCTCGCGCTCACGCCGTACAGCTCGGTCAGCGCGGATGCCTCGCCCATCGCCTCGATCGCCATCGTCAGCATCAGGTTGCCGGCGATCTTCGTGATCGCGGCGCGCACGGGGTCCGAGCCGAGCGAGAAGGTCTGGCGGCCGAGCGCGTCGAGCAGCGGCTGCACGCGCGCCACGTGGGCCGGATCGCCGGCGGCGACGATGTTCAGCTCGGCCCGCGCCGCGACCTCCGGCACGCCGAAGACGGGAGCCGCGACGAACCCGACGCCGGCGGCGCGGTGCAGGCGGTCGAGCTCCGAGACCAGCGCGGGCGAGATCGTCGACAGCGAGACGTGCACGCAGCCGGGCCGGGCCTCCGCGTAGGCGCGGGAGTCGACGATCACG
>DASXXY010000279.1:0-6282 GCA_036502805.1 Gaiellales bacterium
AGAGCCGGCGCAGCGTGGGTGGTGCCGCGGTTGCAGTGCTCATCCGGCTCTCCTCATCCGACGGGTGTGCAGAGCTCGATCAGGACGCCGTTCGGGTCGCGCACATAGGAGACGGTCTGTCCCCACGGCTTCTGCAGCGGCCCGGCCAGCTCGCGCGCACCGGCCTCGACCGCGCGCTCGTGCGCGGCCCGGACGTCGTCCGTGACGAGTGCGATCTCGACCGCAGCCGGCGGGCCGGAGGGGTCGTGCGGCATGAAGCCGCCGGGCAGGTTGGCCTTGCCCATGTCGTGCGATGCGAACGAGAGCGTCGTCGCGCCGGTGTCGAGCTCGCCGTAGCTGCCGTCCTCGGCCACGAAGCGACGACCCAGGCCGAACGCCCGCTCCCACCACTCGATCGTCGCATCCACGTCGGCCACGTAGGCGATCACGTACCCGAGCTTCATCACCATCACACCTCCGCTGTTCATTGCTCGTCCGGTGCCAGCGCGAAGCGCCGCTCCGGCAGCCTGCTGTCGGGTGCCACCTCGACCACGCGCAGCGCCGCGTCGCGGCCCACGGCCGCCCGCACCTGGCGCACGGCCTCGGCCCGCCGCTCGCGCCGCTCCTCGCCCTCGGGGCGCAGCAGCGCGCCCTGGCGGTGCGCGTCGGTGAGCGCCGAGAGCTCGATCGCGAGCTGGTCGATCGGGGTGCCGAGCGCGATCAGCCGCGGCGTCGCGACCAGCTCGAGCAGCTTGCGATCGGCGCTCGGCTCGCGCAGCGGCACGTGCTCCTCCCACGACCCGCCGCCCGCCAGGCGCGCGCCGATGCGCAGGGAGCGCGGCGCTCGGCCCGCCCGCTCGGGCCGCGCGAGCACGCGGTCGAGCAGCAGGCGGACGGCGTGCGCCATCGCCTGCTCGGTCGCGATCGGCTCGCCGAGCGCGAGCATCTCGCGCAGGGCGGGCGCCACCGCGCGCGGCTCGATGGCCTCCGAGTCGTGCCCCGCGGCGAGCATCCACGCGCGCTGGCCCTCGTAGCCGAAGCGGTCGCGCACGACCGTGGCCGGCAGCGCCGCGAGATCGCGCAGCCGGCGGATGCCGAGCCCCTCGAGCACGGTCAGCAGGTCGTTGTCGATCCCCGTGACGCCCGCGCCGGAGGGCCCGAGCGAGGCGACCGGGAGATCGGCCAGGAAGGCGGTCGTCTGCGCGGAGGGGATGACGAGCGGCTTCCCGGGCCGCGCGCGGCGGGCCGCGTGCGTGGTCAGGAAGCGCCCGGGCGCGGCGCCCAGGCGCGGGCGCAGGCCCGTCTCGCGCTGGGCGGCCTCGGCGCTCGCCGCGAGCACGCCGTCGAGGCCCTGCCAGAGCCGTTCGAGCGGGCGCGCGTCGAGCAGCGCGAGGCCGTCGGCGACGGGCTCGACCGCGGCCCCGATGCCCTCGAGCGCGATGTACAGCCGATCGGCGCGCAGGCGCACCGCGAGCGGGTCGGGCGGCACGAGCCGCAGGGCCGGGCAGAGCGCGTGCGCCTGCGCCGTGCGCATGCCCGGCCGCACGCCGGCGGCGGCCGCCGCGGAGCTGACCTCGCCGATCGGGCCGGCGCCGCCGTCGAGCGGCGCGAGGGCCAGCGGGGCGCCTGTCATCGGCACCCCGTGCTCGTGCGCGGCGACTGCCAGATCGAACCGGGGGATGTGAACGCCGACGAGCATTGGGGGAGGAGATGGTAGGCGAACGTATGTTCGATTGCAAGCGCCCCTCCGGCTGCCGATGCAAGCTCCGTGTCCCACGCGCTCCCCGTCAGGCTGCTCGTCGCCGTGCTCGTCGCCGTCGCCGCCGTCGTCGCCACGGCCGCGCCGCTGCGCAGCCAGCTGGCCGGGCAGGGCGTGCACGAGACGCGCTCGCTCGTGGCGCCCGGCCCGCTCTCCGGCGCGACCGCGCAGGGGGCGCTCGCGCCGACCCTGCCCGACGGCGGCCCGAACGGCGCGGCGATCTGGGTGCGCGGCACGCGCTCGCCCGCCGCCCCCGTGGCGCTGCTGCGCGCGGCCGGCATCCCGGCGCGCGTCGTGCGGACGTTCAGCGAGGCGCGCCGCCACCCGCTCGTGCTGAGCTGGCCCGTGACGAGCCTCGACCGCAGTGGCCGCAGCCGGGTGCTGGACTACGTGCACCGCGGCGGCACGTTCCTCGCCGTCGCGCCGACGAAGGCCGTGCGCCGCGGCCTCGGCGCCGCCCGCGTCGCCTTCTTCGCCCACCTCGTCCAGGTGCCGGAGCGCGGCCTCGAGAGCGGCGGGCACCTGCGCGACGGCCAGACCGCGGCGCTGCGGCGCTTCTGGGCCGCGACCCCCGGCGGCTTCCGGCTCGGCGACGCCCCGGACGGCCGGCGCTCGGCGCTCGTGCTGCTGCACGACGTGCGCGGCATCGAGGCGCTGCGCGCGGCCGCCGGCCTCCTGCGGCGCGAGCGCGCCGCGGGCGTGCGCGCGACGTACGTCCTGCAGACCCGCTATCTCGCCGACGCGCGCGGGCAGAAGCTCGTCGGCCCCGCGCTCGCACGGCTCGTGCGCGCCGTCCGCGCGGCCTCGGCCGACGTGGCCGCGGGCGGCGTCGCGGGCGGTCCCCTGACGACGACGCCGCGCGGCGACGGCAGCGAGATGTATCCGGCCTACGCCGCCGCGTTCGCATCCTCGACCGAGGCCGACGCCGAGACGCTGAGCGGCGAGCTGCGCGTCTCGCGCTACGTGCTCGACTCGCTCGGCGGTCGCGTGCAGGCCTTCCGCGGCGTGACCGGCGGGACGCCCCCCGGCTTCGCGGCGGTCGCCGAGGAGGCGGGCATCGGCGTCGACGCGACGCTCTCGGTGGACGCCGCCGGCGGCGCGTTCCCGTTCTGGCAGGCGCAGGCCGACGGCCTCGAGCGCCGGCTGCTGCGCACCCCGGTGACCGTCGACGACGTGCCCGGCGAGAGCCCGGCGGCCACGCTCGCGGCCGCCTGGGTGGGGCTGCGGCGCAACCGGGCGAGCGGCGCGCCGACGCTCGTGGAGCTGACGCCCGACCGCCACGGCTGCGCCGGCGCGGTCGAGCGCGCGCTGCTCGCGGACGCCCCGCCGGACGTCTGGCAGGGCACGCTGACCGCGCTCGCGGCGTTCTGGGAGCAGCGCGCGGGCCTCGCGCTCGACGCCCGCCCGCTGGGAGCGGGTCGCGGCTGGCTCGTGCGCGTGAAGGCGGCGGGCCGTGTCAGCGGCCAATCGCTCGTCGCGCCCTTCCGCGTCGCGCGCGCGACGGGCCCCGACGGGGAGGCGCTGCGCGTGGTCGGAGGCACCCGCGTCGCCCTGCCCGCGTTCACCGGCGGGACGGCCGTCGTCATCGTCCCCGCGCGCGTGAAGGTCAACCGGTCGGGGGATCCGTCGGCGCACGCATTGAGCCAAGCTGCGACCCGGCTCCCGCGGCAGCTGACCCGCCTCTCAGACTCCGCACACGTCTGTCGATAGGAAGCCTCAGAACGAGGGACGCACCATCGCAGACGACCATCATGACCGCCTCCAGGATCGACTCGACCAGGCCACAGGCGCCGGGTCGGGCCGGAGCCTGCGCGGAGCGCTCGGCCGGGCGCAGGACGAGGCCATCGAGCAGCGCGTCCAGTCGGAGCGCCAGCGGATCCTGCACGAGCTGCAGCTGCAGTTCGAGGAGCGGCTGAAGGTCCTCGAGGAGCGCGAGCGCGTCGTCGCCGCGCGTGAGGACGAGGACGGCCGCGAGGGGCTCGCCGAGCAGGCCGCGACGACCGTGCAGCTGCGCGAGGCCGTCGAGCGCCAGGAGGAGCGGATCGAGGAGCTCCTGCGCAACGTCGAGAGCGAGCGCTACCGGCGCGAGGTCGCGGAGCGCGTGCTCGAGGACCCGACGCTCGTCCATCAGCTCAACATCGAGATCGAGCGGCTCGGCTCGGCGCTCTCGGAGCGCGAGCAGGAGCTGGAGCAGATCGCCGCGCGCGCCGAGGGGAGCGCCGCCGACGCGGCCGTCGATCCCGCCGCGCTGAGCGAGCTCGAGGGCAAGGTCGCGGTCTACGAGATCGAGCTGCTGGAGCTGCGAGCGCGGCTCGAGGACGTCATCGACCGCGAGTTCGCCGACCTGCGCGAGAGCGAGCTGAAGGCCGAGATCGACAAGCTGGGAGCCCAGCTGGCCGTGGCCGCCGGCGCTGCGGACGCCGACGAGCTGCTCGTGCCGCTGCGCGCCGAGCTCGCGGCCGCGCTGGCCGAGGGGACGGACGCCTCGGGGCGCGCGGGCGAGCTCGCGCAGCGCGTCGAGACGCTCGAGGCCGAGCTGGCGACGCGCGCGGGCGCGAGCGACGACGAGCGCGCGGCGCGCGAGCAGGAGCTGGGCGAGGAGCTCGCGACGGCGCGCTCGCAGGTCGCGGCGCTCGAGGGGGCGGCTGCCGAGGCGGCCGAGCTCGGCGAGCAGATCGTCTCGCTGCGCGAGGCCGCTGCGCGCGCAGAGGAGCTCGCGGCCGAGCTCGAGACCGTGCGCGCGGCGGGCGAGCTGCTGGGGGAGGAGCTGGCCGGCGAGCGCGCGAGCCTGCAGGAGGCGCAGGCGGCGATCGCGGCCTCGGCCGAGAGCGTGACGCGGCTCGCGGAGCTCGAGGCGCAGGCCGAGCGCGGCGAGGCGGCGGCACGCGCCGTGGCCGACGAGCTCGCGAGCGCGCGCGCCGAGCTCGCGCAGCTCGGCGAGCAGGCCGTTGCCGGCGTCGGCGTCGCAGCCGAGCTCGAGGCCGTGGAGAAGCAGCGCGACGAGGCCCGCGAGCTGCTCGAGGAGCTGGAGCGGGAGCTGCCTGCCGCGCGCTCGCGCGCGGCCGCGGCCGACGCGGCGGAGGAGCGCGTCGCCGAGCTCGAGGCCCTGGTCGAGGAGCATGCGGCGCAGGCGGCGGTCCTGGCGGAGCGTGAGCAGGAGCTGGCCGTGGCGCAGGCACGCGCAGCCGCAGCCGGCGCGGCGGAGGAGCGCGTCGCCGAGCTCGAGGCGCAGGCCGAGGAGTACGCTGCACAGGCGGCCGTCCTGGTGGAGCGCGAGCAGGAGCTGGCCGAGGCGCAGGCACGTGCGGCCGCGGCCGCAGCGGCGGAGTCGCGCGTCGCCGAGCTCGAGGGCAGCATGGTCGAGCTGGAGGCCGAGCGCACGGCCGCAGCCGCCGTCGCCGCCGAGCTCGAGGACGCGCGCGGCGAGCTCGCCGAGGCGCAGGCGCGCGCCGAGCAGCTGGCGGGCGCGGCCGCGGGGCTCGAGGCGGCGGAGCTGCAGCTGGCAGAGGCGCAGGCGCGAGCCGGCGAGCTGGAGCGGGAGCTGCCCGACGCGCGCTCGCGCGCGGCGGAGGCGGAGCGCGCCGAGCAGCGCGTCGCGGAGCTCGAGCTGCGGCTCGCCACGCAGAGCGAGGAGGCCGCGACGGTCGCGGCAGAGCTCGCGCAGGCACACGAGCAGGTGGAGGCCGCCGAGGCGCAGCTCGAGGAGCGCGCGGCGGCGGCGGCGTCGATCGACGCCGATCTCGCCAAGGCGCGCCAGCAGGCCGACGTCGCCCGCGCCCGCGTGGGCACGCTCGAGAGCGAGGTCGTGGCCGTCCGGGACGAGCTCGGCGAGCTCGGCGAGCGCGCCGCCGCGGCCGAGGCGGCCGAGGCCCGCATCGCCGAGCTGGACGGCCGCATCGCCGCGCAGGCCGAGATGGCCGTCGCCGCCGCAGCCGAGCTCGCGAGCGCGCGCGAGCAGATGGAGACGGCGGAGCGGCAGCTCGAGGAGCGCAGCACGGCGCTCTCGGGCCTCGACGCCGAGCTCGCGAGCGTGCGCGAGACCGCCGACGTGGCACGGGCCCGCATCGGCTCGCTGGAGTCCGAGCTCGCGGCGGTGCGCGACCGGGCCGAGCTGGCCGGCGCAGCCGAGCAGCGCGTCGCCGCGCTCGAGGCGCAGCTCGTCGAGCGCGACGCGCAGGCCTCGCAGGCCGCCGAGGCGCTGTCGGCGCAGCGCGACGCGACGCACGAGCTCGAGCAGGAGGCGATCGAGCTGCGCCGCGCGGGCGAGGCGCTCGCGGCGACCCGCGGCGAGCTCGAGACGGCGCGCGCCGAGCGGGCCGCGCTGCAGGCCGAGCTGACGGCGGCGCAGCCCCTCGCGGAGGCCGCAGCTGCGGCCGCCGAGCGCGCCGAGGAGCTCGAGGGCGAGCTCGCGGAGACGCGCTCGACGCTCGCCGAGGCGCGCGGCGCGGTCGAGGATGCGCGTGCCGAGCGCGCGCGCGTGCCGAAGCTCGAAGCCGAGCTTGCGGAGCGCGCGAGCGAGCTGGAGCAGCGCGCGGTCGAGCTCG
>DASXXY010000280.1:0-2521 GCA_036502805.1 Gaiellales bacterium
CCGGAGAAAGGCACGGAGATGAACCTCTACCAGATCAGGCGCAACGGCGGATGGAATACACCGGCCGAGCTGCAGGCAGCGGCCGCGCGCTCCGCACACGTCGGCGACGAGCAGATGTCCGACGACATCCGCTGGCTCCGCTCCTACGTCGTGCACGAGGACGACGGCACGCTCGGCACCGTCTGCACGTACGAGGCGTCGAGCCCCGAGAAGATCCGCGAGCACGCCTCGCGCGCCGGCCTCCCCGCCGACGAGATCGTCGAGGTCGCCGACACGGTGATCATGCGGCCCGACCCGGTCTCGGCGGCAGCCTGAGGCCGGAGCCTGCGACGCCCCCGCGGCTGGGCCGCGGGGGCTGCGCAGGTACGGGAGTCAGAGCAGCTCGAGCGCGAGCGGACCGGGATCGCGACCGCCCGCGACGAGGTCGTACGGACAGGCCGACACGACGATCACGCAGTCGCGCTCGGCGCGCAGCTGGACGTGATCGCCCGCCGCGCTCGCCGTCTCGCGCCAGTCGAGCGTCCCGTCCGCGAGCGGCGGGATGTGCTCGAACAGGTTGACCGGCTGCGGCACCGCGACGGGCCCGAGGCCGAGGGCGGCCAGCGCCGTCTGCAGGTTCGCGGCGCACGAGGCGTGGCCGGCCGGCGCGCCGAGACGCGCGTAGCGCGCGTCGTCGCAGGCGGCGAAGAGCATGTCGTGGAAGCCCGGCGACGAGTCCGCCTCGAAGAGCAGCAGCGGCCGCCTGCGGTTGCTCCAGAACGACTGGCCGACCCGCGGGAAGAGGCGGAAGAGCTCGGCGCGCGTGTGCTCGGCACTGAGCCGCTCGCCGAGGTCGTCCGCGCAGAACGCGAAGAGGTCGCCGACCTGCCCGCCGGCCACGTCGACGACGCGGACGCTGCGGCCGGCCGCGACCCGCACGGCGCGGCCCTCGCGCGCGGGAATCTCGATGCGGCCGGCTGTCACGGGCGCAACCGTATCCCCGTCTGTAACAAACGGGACGCTCCGGGCAATAGACAGACGGAACTTCCCGAGCGGCGCTGGACGTAGGGAGCGTGGATGGTCGTACTGGGTTCGGAGACCGGCAGGGCGGCGAGGCGCGAGCTGCATGCGGCGACGGCGCGGCTGAACGCTGCCGTGCGCGGACGCGACTGGTCGGCCCGCGCGCTGCGCGAGGCGGCCTCCAGGATCACGAGCGACGCGGTGATCGCGCTCTACGGCCGCGTGCTGCTGCACCACGACCGGCTCGCCACGCCCTCCGGGACGTTCGCGCTCTGCGGGCAGGCGATCGCCGGAGTCGAGAGCGCGCGCGTCATCGCGACCTCGCGCGACCCGCGCCTGGCGCTCGCCGCCGACGCCGCCCGGCGCGCGCCCGCCAGGCAGGTCTTCCTCTACGTCGCGACGCCGGCGGGCCATCACCTCGAGCCCTGCAAGGCCGACGAGCACATCAAGGCGCGCGTCTTCGCATCGCGCGTGACGAGCGCCGTGCGCACGCTCGAGTTCGACGTCGACCCGGACACGCGCCTGCGCGACCTGGCCGCGCGCTACGAGCTGCTCGAGGGCCCGCACGCCCCGGTGCGCGTCGCGCTCGCCGAGCTGCGCGCGCTCGAGCTGCGCCTGCGCGAGGACGACCGCCTGCCACGGCGCTACCGCCCGCCCGCCGACCCGCCCGCGCCGCCGCCATTGCGCGCGTGAGCGACTGCCCGGCGACGCCGTTGTGGCGCGAGCTGCAGCGACAGGCTGCGCGCGACGGCGTGCTCGGCATCGTGCTCCACGGCGCGCCCGCACAGCCCGCCGGGGAACCTCGGGTCGTCGAGCTCACCTGGCCCGGAGGCGAGGTCGAGACGCTGCGCTTCTACACGGGCGACGACCTCGACGCGCTCGCCCATGCGCTCGCGCAGGAGCTCGGGATCGCGCTCGCGACCGAGCGGCGCTGATGCCCGGTCAGGCGCGCCGCGCCTCGCCGTCGAAGATCCCGGTCTGGTACGCCAGCACGACGGCCTGCACGCGGTCGCGCAGGTTCAGCTTCTGCAGGATGTGCGTGACGTGCGTCTTCACGGTCGTGTCGCTGATGAAGAGCGCGCGGCCGATCTCGGCGTTCGAGAGCCCGGTCGCGATCAGCCGCAGGATCTCGCGCTCGCGTGCGGTCAGCTCGCCGACCTCCTTCGGCGGGGCCGGGCGCGAGCTGCGCGTGAACTGCTCGATCACGCGCTTCGTGACGGCCGGCGAGAGCAGCGCATCGCCCGCGGCGACCGTACGGACGGCGGCGATCAGCTGCTCGGGCGGGTCGTCCTTGAGCACGAAGCCGCTGGCACCGGCTCCGAGCGCCTCGTAGATGTACTCGTCGAGGTCGAAGGTGGTCAGGATGAGCACGCGGGTGCGCCCGCCGGCCGCCACGATGCGGCGGGTCGCCTCGATGCCGTCGACACCGGGCATCCGGATGTCCATCAGCACGACGTCCGGGCGCAGCTGGTCGACGCTCCGTACCGCCTCCACGCCGTTGCCGGCCTCACCGACGACCTCG
>DASXXY010000281.1:0-3915 GCA_036502805.1 Gaiellales bacterium
CCCGGCCGCGCCGCCCGAGTACATCGACTCGCTCGGCCTCGACGTCCGCCCGGTGATCGGCTTCGGGACGCTGATGCACCACAAGTACGTCGTCGTCGACGGCGCGCGCGTCTGGACCGGCTCGATGAACTGGACCGAGGACTCGTTCACGCGGCAGGAGAACTGCATCGTCACGGTCGAGAGCGCCGAGATCGCAGCCCAGTACCTGCGCGACTTCGAGGAGCTCTGGAGCCGTCCCAAGCACCTCGACAAGAGCGGGCGCTTCGAGACGGCGTGGTCGGACGCGACGTTCGAGGGGCAGGCCGTGCGCGTGCGACCGTACTTCTGCCCCGGCCGCGGCCCCGAGCTCGCGGCGCTGATCGGCAGCCGTATCTCGTGCGCGCGCGAGCGCATCCTGATCTGCTCGCCCGTGCTGACGTCGGGGCCGATCCTCGGGGCGCTCTCGGATGTCGTCGGACGCGGCGAGGTGCCGGTCACGGGCGTCGTCGACCGCACGCAGATGCACGACGTCCTGCGCCAGTGGGGCGCGATCCCCAAGGCCTCGTGGAAGCCTGCCGCCTTCCGCTTCGTAGCCTCGAAGGCCGGTTTCGGCGGCAAGCGGAGCATCCCGTGGGGGCCGCACACCGTGCACGACTTTCTGCACGCGAAGCTCGTCGTCTGCGACGACTGGGCGTTCGCCGGCTCCTACAACCACTCGCGCTCGGGCGAGGAGAACGCCGAGAACGTGCTCGCGATCGACGGCAAAGCCGTCGCCGACGGCGTCGCCGAGACGATCCGCGAGTTCGCCGCGACCTACGCGCCCGGGCCGGGCGACACCTGGGAGTCCTCGCCCGTCTGACGGCGCTGCTCGACCGTCGAGCTCCAGAGCTCGCGGCCGAGGCCCTCGAGCACGGCGCGTCGGAGCTCGGGCACGTGCACCGGCAGCGTCAGCGCGTGCTCGCGCAGGCCGGTCAGGAACGGCGAGCGGTCGAGCACCTGCTCGATACCCGTGCGGTCGCCCGCCACGACGAACTCGTCGAGCGCGGGTGCGTGCGGCGCGAGGATCTCCTCGGCGAGCGCGCAGGCGCGGTCGTACGCGTCGCGCGCCTGCTCGACGCGCCGGCGGCGGAAGCGGTTCGACGAGGAGCCGCCCTTCTTGTTGCGGTTCTTGACGAAGCGCACGCCGTGGCGCCCGCTCACGAGCCGCTCGTCGGCGTAGACGCCCGCGCCGTAGCCCCCGAGCCGCACGACGAGCAGGCCGACGAGCCGCTGCTCGCCGAGGTGCTCGCGCAGCGGCGCCGTCTCGATCCGCTCGAGCTGCTCCCAGTGCTCGAAGCGGAACGGCGGCGTGACGGTCGCGATCTCGTCCGCCGTCTCGAAGCGCGCGAGGCCCTCGGCGTAGAGCGTGCGGCCGTCCGCGCGCTCGAAGCGGTCGCAGAGCGCGAGCACGCCGCTGCGCGCCACCCGGCGCACGTGAGGGGTCTCGGCGTCCACCGGCGCAGCGTCACACATCCGGCACGCCGCGCGCATGCGCCGTCACGCACCTCGCAGCGACGCTGCCGCCATGCCTACTCCCCGCCTCCCCATCGCCAGTCTCTGCGCGTTCGCCTGCCTGCTCGCGCCGGCCGCCTGCCACGCGGGCGACTCCGTCGTCGTCGGCCTGCGGCCGGGCGCGCTCGCCGCCTCTGCCGTCACAGCGTCGAGCGCGGTGCAGGTCGGCGCGCTGCCGAAGCTGCACGCGCTCGTCCTGCGCCTCCCCGCGGGTCGCCGCAGCGCGGCGTTGCGCGCGCTGCGCCGCTCGCACGCCGTGCGCTACGTCCAGCCGCTGCACCGCCTGCGGGCGCTCGAGACCTCCGCGCCCGATCCGGGCCGCGCGCAGCAGTGGGGTCTCGACGCGCTCGGTGCGTCCGCGGCCTGGGGCGTGACGCGTGGCGCCGGGGTGATCGTCGCCGTCGTCGACACCGGTGTGGCCGACGCACCCGACCTCGCGGGCCGACTGCTCGCGGGCTGGAACGTGATCACGGGAGATGCCGAGTCCGCCGACGACAACGGGCACGGCACGCATGTCGCGGGCACGATCGCCGAGGACGAGGGCAACGGGCTCGCGGAGGCCGGCGTCGCCCCCGAGGCCTCGATCCTTCCCGTCAAGGTGCTGGACGCCGACGGGACGGGCAGCGATGCCGATGTCGCCGCGGGCATCGTGTGGGCCTCCGATCACGGCGCGCGGATCGTCAATCTCAGCCTCGGCGGCGACGACGCCTCGGCCGTGCTCGCGGACGCCGTCGTCTATGCCCGCGGCAAGGGCGTGCTGATCGTCGCCGCGGCGGGCAACGACGGCGGCGCGGTCGGCGTGCCCGCGCGGCTCGCGGGCGTGCTCGCCGTCGGCGCCGTCGACTCCGCGCTCGTGCGCGCGCCGTTCAGCGCCGGTGGGCGCTCGCTCGACCTCGTGGCGCCCGGCGTCGGCATCGTGCAGCAGACGCTGGACGGTGCGGGCGGCTTCGCCGACCGCTCGCTATCGATTATTCAGCGCGCTTTCCGGCGAGTGCGCGGCAACGTGCGCGGCAACCTGATACGTTCGAGCCAACAAGAAGGGCCCCGCGACGGTGGTAGCCGCCCGGAGCCCGACACGCGACCGGAGAGGGTCAACGTGCAAGTCAACGATAGCGCCGCAGCAAGCCGCTCGCGAAAGCCGCCCGCCGGCATCCGGCAACGCCACTCCCGCGACTGCGCCACGCAAGCCGGCAAGAAGCGCTGCTCCTGTGCGCCGAGTTTCGAAGCCGTCGTGAGCTACGCCCGCGGAGAGCGGCGTCGAAAGACGTTCGCGACGCTCCCCGAAGCGAAGGCGTGGCGAGCACAGCACCTGGCTGCGAAGGCGCGCTCGCGTCAGCGCGCTCCTTCAAACATCACCGTGCGCGACGCCGCGGCCGAATACATCGCCGGGATGAAGGACGGTTCGCTCACGACGCGAGGCGGGCAGCCGTATAAACCGTCCACGATCCGCGGCTACGAGCAGTCGCTCGATCTCCACGCGCTGCCTGATCTCGGCGGACGGCGCGTCGCCGACGTCACGACTGGGGATATACAGCGCCTCGTTGAGCGGCTTCGACGCGATGGGCACGCCGCCGCCACGATCGCCAACGCCATCAACCCGCTCCGCGCGATCTACCGCCGTCTCGTGGTCCTCGGACGCGTCCACGATAACCCCACACGCGGCGCTGTCATTCCAACTAGCCGAGGCAAGCGGCTACACGCCGGAGACCCCGCCGATGCAGCCCGGCGCATCGCCGCGGTGAATGAGCAGGACCGCTGCGCCTGGGCACTAGCCTTCTACGCCGGACTCAGGCTCGGCGAACTTCGCGCGCTGCGTTGGAGTGACATCGACGAGAGCGCTGGCGTCATCCGCGTGCGACGGTCATGGGACGCGCGCGAAGGAGAGATCCAGCCCAAATCGGGCGCAGGCGTCCGCGACATACCGATCCTCGCGCCGCTCACCCCGTTCCTCGCAGCACAGCGCGAAGCCTGCCCCTGGTCGAACGATCCAGCAGGCCTCGTGCTCGGCGCATCCCGACGCGGCGCGTTCGAATACACCCGGTTCCTACGTCGCTCGGCTCGAGCGTTTGCCGACGAAGGCCTGCCCCACGCGACGCCGCACGAAGCTCGCCACTCGTTCGCGTCGTATCTCGCCGCGAGCGGAATCGGCATCAAGGATCTGACTGTCATCCTCGGCCATTCCAGCGTCACCGTCTCGCTCGATCGTTACGGCCACCTGTTCGAGGCCGGCAAGGCGCAAACGGCCGCGCAGATCAACGCGTGGCTAGAAACGGCGGATAGCCGGAGTCGAACCGCCCAGCTCGATTAGTTGGCCGTGCCTGATGTCGTGGGCGGCGCCGCAGAGACCAGAGGAGGCAGCCGGGTATAAGAGGCACGTGGAGGGCT
>DASXXY010000282.1:0-13636 GCA_036502805.1 Gaiellales bacterium
CCGCAGGCGCCGCGGCGCCCGCGGGCGGCGCCTCCTCGGCGGGTGTGCCCTCGAGCGCCGTCACGACGAGCGGCACCTCGGCCGTCTCGGAGCCGTCGTCGCGCGTCAGCGCGACGAGCTCCTCCTCGAGCGCGAGGCCCATCTGGCCGACGTCCGCGAAGCGGTCGTCCGGCCGCTTCGCGAGCGAGCGCGCGACGATCGCCGCGACGCCGTCCGAGGCCTCCGGGCAGCGCACCTGCACGTCGGGGACGGGCGCGCGGAGGTGCTGCTCGGCGATCTCGACGAACGATGCGCCGCGATAGGGGGGTCCGCCCGTGAGGCAGTGGTAGAGCAGCGCGCCGAGCGCGTAGATGTCGGCGCGGCCGTCGAGCGGATGGCCCTGCGCCTGCTCGGGCGCGACGTAGTCGCCCGTGCCGAGCACGCGGCCCGGGTTCGTGAGCGCCGGCGCGTCGTCGACGCGCGCGATCCCGAAGTCGGTCAGCTTGGCGTGGCCGTCCGCCGTCAGCAGCACGTTGTGCGGCTTGACGTCACGGTGGATCACGCCGCGCGCGTGGGCGTAGGCGAGCGCCGCGGCGATCTGCACGGCGATCGCGAGCGCCTCGGCGACCGGCAGGCTGCCCTCCAGCGAGATGCGCTCGTGCAGGTCGCGGCCGTTCACGAGCTCGCAGACGATGAACGGGCGCCCGTCCGTCTCGCCGCGGTCGATCACGGTCACGATCCCAGGATGCGTGAGCAGCGCGAGCGTGCGCGCCTCGCGCTCGAAGCGGTCGACCGAATCGGCCGACTCGAGCCGCCGCGCGTGCAGGAGCTTGATCGCGACCGGGCGCCCGAGCTCCTCGTCGTAGGCCTCCCAGACGCTCGACATGCCACCGCGCCCGAGCAGCCGCTCGATGCGGAACCGTCCCGAGAGCGTCTCACCGATCACCGGGAGAGCCTACCCCGTCTGCAGGCCGCGTCCCGGATGCGCACCGGGGGGCGTCGGCCACCCGCGCCCGGCGCTGCCTGCGACCGGGCCTGCGTCGCGCGGCCCTAGAAGTCGAACGGGGTGATGTGGTCGTCGTGCAGCGCGGCCACGAAGCGCTCGATCTCGGCGGCCATGTTGTCGTGCGCGAGCTGCTCGACGTGCTCGATGAGGGCGTCGGTGCCCTCGTTGAGCAGCGCGTCGTAGCGCTGCACGTCGGCCTCGCCGTGCACGCCCGTCGTCTCCCACTCGCACTCGGGGCAGCGGCGCTCGATCTCCCAGCGGCCGGGCGAGAGCTCGTGCCAGGCGAGCGGGTGGACGAGCTCGCCGTCGCACTCGGGGCAGAGCTCGAGCGCCGCGGCGGTCAGCGTCTCGTCGCTCGAGACGGTGGCGCCCGGAGCGCTCTGGAGGTAGACGATCTCCACGGCCTTGCCGCTTGGGAGGATGATCCGCTTGACTTGGAAATCGCTCATGCACAGACCGTTATCGGGCCGTGCCCGTGATTCCTTGAGGGTGCGAACCCCCTCGGGCGGGTGAACTTCCCGCCCGTTCGGAGTGACCCGCGCGGGCGTGCCCGCTCAGGACGCGAAATCGGCCGTGACGTAGAGCGCGCTGCGTCCATTCCAGACGCCGCGCGCGAGGCCGACCCCGATGCTGCGGAAGGTTGGGCGCAGCAGGTTCTCGCGGTGGCCCGGGCTCTGCATCCACATCGCGACGGCCACCGCCGGCGAGCTCGCGATCGCGAGATCCTCGCCGGCCGCGCTGCCGTGCCAGCGCACGCGCGTCAGGCGATCGGTCAGGGTCGAGCCGTCGGGCGAGGTGTGGTCGAGGATGCCGGCGTGGGCGAGCACATCGCTCTGCCACGCCGCTGCGCTCGTGAGGGCGCCGCTCGAGCGCAGCGGTGCGACGCCCGCCCCGGCACGCGCCGAGTTGATCGCGGCGAGCAGCGAGCGCTCGGCAGGGGACAGCTGGTGCAGCGGCTGCGCCGCCTGCGCGCTCGCCGACCCGAGGGCCGTGAACGCGACGAGCAGGCACGCGGCGAGGTTCCTCCGTCGCATCCGGGCGAGTCTAGGCGGACCGTGCGCGCAGCGCAGATCCGCTCTACCGGAAACTGCCGATTCTGCCCGGTTTCAGCGCCGGAAAGACAGGTTCAGCAGCGGCTTCTCGTGCCGCTCAGGCAGCGACCGCCGCCGCCGCGTGGACGATCGCGGCGTCGAGCACGTCGAGCGCCTCCGCGAGCTCGCCGTCGCTGATCACGAGCGGGGCGAGGTTGCGGATCACGTTGCCGTAGAGGCCGGCCTTGAGCAGCACGAGGCCGTGCTGCAGCGCGTGCTCCGCGACCCTCGTCGCGATCTCCGGCGCGGGCTCGCGCGTGTGCGCGTCGCGCACGAACTCGAGGCCGATCATGGAGCCGAGGCCGCGCACGTCGCCGAGCTGCGGCACGCGCGCCTGCACGTCGCGCATGCGCGACGTCAGCGCCTCGCCGATCTCGCGCGCGCGGGCGCAGAGGTCGAGCCGGTCGATCTCGTCGAGCACCGCGAGCGCCGCGACGCAGGCCACGGGGTTGCCGACGTAGGTCCCGCCGATCGCGGAGTCGCCCGGCGCGTCCATCAGCTCGGCCCGGCCGAGCACGCCCGAGAGCGGCAGGCCGCCGGCGATCGACTTCGCGACGCACACGAGGTCGGGCTCGACGCCGGACTGCTCGATCGCGAACAGCGTGCCGGTGCGGCCGTAACCCGTCTGCACCTCGTCGGCGATCAGCACGATGCCGTGCTCGTCGCAGATCTCGCGCAGGCCCTGCAGGTACGCGGCGGGCGCCGGCACGAAGCCGCCCTCGCCCTGCACCGGCTCGATGATGATCGCGGCGACGTCCTCGGGCGCGATGCGCGTCGTGAACGCGCGGCGCAGGTCGTCGAGCGCCCCGGCGGTCGCGTCGCCGTCGGCCCAGCGGTACTCGTACGGGAACGCGACGCGGTAGACCTCGGGCGCGAACGGGCCGAAGCCCGCCTTGTACGGATGCTGCTTCGAGGTCAGCGACATGGCCATGTGCGTGCGGCCGTGGAACGCGCCCTCGTAGGCGATCACCGCCTGGCGGCCGGTCGCGGCCTTGGCGATCTTGACCGCGTTCTCGACCGCCTCGGCGCCGCTGTTGAAGAACGCCGCCTTGGTGGGGCCGCTGATCGGCAGACGCGCGCACAGGCGCTCGGCGAGCTCGACGTAGGAGTCGTACGGCATGACCGTGAAGTCGGTGTGCAGGAAGCGCGCGACCTGCGCCTGCACGGCGGCCGTGACCGCGGCGTTGGAGTGGCCGATCGCGAGGCTGCCGATGCCGCCGGCGAAGTCGATGAACGTGTTGCCGTCGACGTCCGTGACGAGCGCGCCCTCGGCGCGTTCGACGAAGACCGGCACCCACAGCGCCTTGGCGTTCGCGATGACCTGCTCCTTGCGCTCGATCCAGGCGCGGGAGCGGGGTCCGGGAATCTCGGTGCGGATCTCGATGGACGGCATGCCGAGAGCGTAACGCACCTTGCATACGCCGTATAGCGCCTCTCCGGGTGAGCCTAGTCGCGCGCTGCGACGACCGCGAAGAGCGCGCCCGCGGGGTCCTCGAGCAGCGCGCCGCGGCCGCCCGGGGCGTCGGCGGGCTGCGAGCGGACGAGTCCGCCGAGCGCACTGCAGAGGCGGGCCGTCGCATCGCAGTCGCTCGTCGCGATCGCGACGCGCCAGTGCGACTCGTCGTCCTCGCCCCGGCTCCCGTCCAGCTCGAGCGCCCGCGCCACCGGCTCGTCGTGCAACCGCCAGAGCGTGCGGTCGCCGGCCTGCTGCTCGGCCGTCCAGCCGAAGACCGAGCGGTAGAACGAGCACGCCGTCGTGAGGTCGCGCGTCAGCAGCTCGCTGGGGAGGGGCGTCCCCGGCTCGCCCTGGAGCTCGTAGCCGCGGTGCTCGCCGGCCTCCCAGAGCGAGATCTGCGCGCCGGCGGGATCGCGCAGGATCGCCATGCGCCCGGCGCTCAGGACGTCCATCGCATCCATCACCACGTCGCCGCCGCTCGCCAGCGCGGCCGCGCACGTCTCGACGGCGTCGGCGCTCGCGACGTAGGTCGACCAGGCCGAGCGGTCCGTGTCGCCCCAGCACGGGGCGAGGCCCGCGACCTGGCGGCCGCGGTGCAGCAGCATGCGGTAGCCGCCGGCGTCCTCGATCGGCTCCCCCGCCGTCCACCCGAAGAGCTCGCAATAGAATTCCGTGGCCCCGGCCGCATCACTGCTGGCAAGGTCGATCCAGCAGATCGTGCCCGGGTCGTGCGCGTCGATCGTGGGCATCGCATTCCCTTCGTGCGATTCGTGACGAGCAGAGCGTACGCTTCGCACGCCGCGCCGTCACCCGGGAGAGTCAGATGCACGAACTGCTCGAGAGCGCCGCCGCCCGCGCGAGCGCCTATCTGGACGGCATCCAGGAGCGCGCGGTCGCGCCCGCAGCTGCTGCCGTGACGCGCCTGCAGCGTCTCGACGAGCCCTTGCCGGACGGGCCCTGCGAGCCCGAGGAGGTGCTCGCGCTGCTCGACGAGCTGGGCTCGCCGGCGACGATGGGCATGGCGGGGCCGCGCTTCTTCGGCTTCGTGATCGGGGGCACGCTGCCGACGGCGCTCGCGGCCAACTGGCTCGCGACGGCCTGGGACCAGAACGCCGCCTTCGACTCCGCATCGCCGGCGACGGCGCTCGTGGAGTCGGTTGCGCTGGAGTGGATGCGCGAGCTCCTCGGCCTGCCCGAGGGCTGCGGCGGCGCGTTCGTGACGGGCGCGACGATGGCCAACTTCAGCGCGCTGGCCGCTGCGCGCCACGCCGTGCTGGCGGGGCAGGACTGGGACGTCGAGGCCGACGGCCTCTTCGGCGCGCCGCCGATCACGGTCGTGATCGGCGAGGAGGCGCACCCGACGCTGATCAAGGCGCTCGGTCTCGTCGGCTTCGGCCGCAGGCGGCTCGTGCGCGTGCCCGTCGACGGGCAGGGCCGCATGCGCGCCGAGGCGCTGCCGGCGCTCTCGTCCGCGACGATCGTGTGCGCCCAGGCGGGCAATCTCAACACCGGCGCCTTCGATCCGCTCGAGGCGATCGCCGCGCGCGCGCACGAGGCCGGCGCGTGGCTGCACGTCGACGGCGCCTTCGGCCTCTGGGCCGCCGCGTCCAGGGCGCGCGCGCACCTCGCCGCGGGTGTCGGGCTCGCCGACTCGTGGGCGACGGACGGGCACAAGTGGCTGAACGTGCCGTACGACAGCGGCATCGCGTTCGTGCGCGATCCCGAGGCCCTGCGCGCGGCGATGGCCGTCACCGCCGATTACCTGCCGCCCGCGGGCGACGTGCGCAACCCCTCCGACTACACGCCCGAGCTCTCGCGCCGCGCGCGTGGCGTCGACGTCTGGGCGGCGCTGCGCTCGCTCGGCCGCTCGGGGCTCGACGAGCTCGTCGACCGCTGCTGCCGCCACGCCTCGCGCTTCGCGGAGGGGCTCGACGTCGCCGGCTACGAGATCCTCAACACGGTCGAGCTCAACCAGGTGCTGGTGTCGTTCGGCGAGCCGGAGGCGACCGCGCGCGTGATCGCGGCGCTGCAGGCGGAGGGCACCTGCTGGTGCGGCACGACCGTGTGGCAGGGCCGCACCGCGATGCGCATCAGCGTCTCCTCCTGGGCGACGACGGAGGACGACGTCGAGCGCAGCCTCGCGGCGATGCTCCGCGTGGCCGCGGAGGTCGCCCCGTCCGCTAGCCGATGAGACCCTCGAGCGCCGCGGCGGCGCGCAGCACGAGCGCATCGCTCCCCGGCAGCCCGACGACCTGCAGGCTCAGCGGCAGGCCGTCGCGATCGCTGCCGGCCGGCAGCGCCAGCGCGGGCCAGCGCAGCGCGTTGAAGGGCTTCGTGAGCGCGTTCATGCGCGTCGTCCTGTCGGGCCCGTCGATCGGCACGGGCGCGCACGGCGCCGAGGCCGCGAGCAGGATGTCGAAGCCGTCCGCGGCGGCTGCGCAGCGGCGCCTCGCCTCGGCGAGCTCCCGCAGCCCGCGCAGGTACTCGATCGCGGGCAGCGTGCGCGACGCCTCGACGTCGGCGAGCGTGCCCGGGTCGTAGCGGTAGGCGTCGGTGGCCGGCGACTGGTCGTGCGCGAGCACGTACGCGCCCGGCTCGGCGCTGAAGACCGGCGCCATCGAGCGGTTGTCGGTGCTCGTCCAGTGGATGTCCACCTCACTTGCGCGCACGCGCGCTCGCGCGCGCTCGAGCAGCGCCGCGACGTCGTCGTCGAGGGCCGCGGTGAAGTAACCGCCGAGGAACCCGATGCGCAGCCCCTCGAGGCCGCCCGCGAGATCCGGAAGCGGCACGGCGGCGATCACGGAGTACTGCAGCGCGGCGTCGGCCACGCTGCGGGCGATCGCGCCTCCCGTGTCGAAGGTCGGCGTGTACGGCATGCAGCCGTCGAGCGGGACGGAGCCGTAGGTCGGCTTGAAGCCGACGACGCCGCAGGCCGCTGCAGGATGGCGCACGCTGCCGCCGGCGTCGGTGCCGGGCGCGTGGTCGACGATGCCGGACGCGACGGCCACCGCGGAGCCGGAGGACGAGCCGCCCGGGACGCGCTCGAGGTCGTGCGGGTTGCGGCACGTCGGGCGGCCCGGCGTCTGGCCCATCATCCCCCAGGCCATCTGCGTCATCGCGAGCTTGCCGAGCGTGATCGCGCCCGCGGCCTCGACGCGCGCGACGATCGTCGCGCTCGCGCGCACCGCCGGCTCGGCCGAGCGCCACGGCGCGCCACCCGTCGTGTGCAGGCCGGCGACGTCGAAGCAGTCCTTCCAGGCGCACACGCTGCCGGCGAGCGGCCCCTGCGGCTCGCCCTTCCGGGCCGCGTCGTCGAGCGCCCGTGCGCGCGCGAGTGCGCGCTTGCCGTCGAGCTCCCAGAACGCGCCCAGGTGCTCGAGCGCGGCTGCGCTCGCGAGCGCCTGCTCGACCCGCTCTGCGATTCCGCGCGTGACGCCCATTGCGTGGGATGATCGCACGATGGTCCTCTCCGACCGCTCCATCCGCGAGGCGATCGCGGCCGGCCGCATCGCGATCGATCCCTTCGACGAGCAGCTCGTGCAGCCGTCGAGCGTCGACGTGCGCTGCGACCACCGCTTCCGCGTCTTCCACCCGGGCCGCTACCCGTACATCGACGTCAAGCAGGCGATGCCCGACCTCACCGAGCTCGTCGAGATCGGCGACGGCCGCGCGTTCATCCTGCATCCCGGCGAGTTCGTGCTGGGCGCGACGCTCGAGCGCATCAGCCTGCCCGACGACCTCGTGGCGCGCCTCGACGGCAAGAGCTCGCTCGGACGGCTCGGCCTGCAGGTGCATTCGACCGCCGGCCTCGCCGACCCCGGCTTCACCGGGCAGATCACGCTCGAGCTCTCGAACATGACGCGACTGCCGATCTCGCTCTACCCCGGCATGCGCATCGCGCAGCTCGTCTTCGAGATGCTCTCGACGCCCGCCGACCGCCCCTACGGGCACGGCGGGCTGAACTCGAAGTACCAGGGGCAGAGCGGTCCGACGCCGAGCCAGTACTGGCGGAACTTCGCGCAGCCGGAGCCGGACGAACCGCGCGGGTGAGATTTCGCCACCGCCCCTTTCCATCCGGCGAGGCGTGCGGTACTCTGAGCGAACCGCGGAAAGGGGGTGGTCCGACTTTGTGTGACAGTACTGATGGGCCGAGCGGAGGTACTCGCCGCTAGGGGTGACGTTCCCCTGAACCAGAGAGGGAACTCGCCGACAGGCCAGGCGTTGGGGAGCCGCGGAAGACGCGGCAATCGCCCCTGGTGAATACCAGCGAGTATCCGATCGTCGTCGGGCCGCCTCATGGCGGCCCGACGTGTTTTTCCGTTCGCTCCGCCGTCCCCGAGTCCGGCCGCTACGGCAGCGGCTCGACCCACTCGGCGCGCCAGGGGGCGGCCGGGAAGGGGCTGCCGAAGTACTGCGTCTCGCGGCTGACCTTGCCGTCGCGGAACTCCATCACGCTCACGGTGAAGGACGGCGCGCCGTCGTAGGTGATCACGTACTCGGTGACCCACAGGTCGCCGCTGCCGACGATCCGGCGGACGCTGAAGTGACGGTCGCTCGGATGCAGCGACCGGGTTGCCTGAATGCCGGCGCGACCGCGGATCCGCTCTCCCGACTGCGGATACTCGAGCACGGCGTCGTCGTGGTAGATCGCGTGCTCGCGCTCGAAGTCGCCGGCCTCGGAGGCGGCCCAGTGGCGCTCGAGCGCCGTCCGGATCTCGTTCTCTTCCACGCCTCTCCCCACGGCCGGCCGGGTCAGTAGCCGAGCACCACGCCGTCCTTGCGTGACTCCGTGCCGCCGATCAGGACGTCGTCGCGCAGCATGATGGCCTGCCCGCCGCCGAAGGACTCGGCGTTCGGGTCGCACAGGACCTGGTGCCCGCGGCGTGCGAGCTCGGGCGCGAGGCCGTAGAGCGGCTCCTCGAGCGCGAGCGTCCACTCGCCCTCGCCGCCGCTGTCGAGCCGCCAGCGCGGCTCGTCGAGGGCGGCCTGCGGGTCGAGGCCGCGGTCGATCATGTGCGAGACGAACTGCAGGTGGCCCTGCGGTTGCATGTGCCCGCCCATGAGGCCAAATGGGCCGGCGAGCGCGCCGTCGCGCAGCAGCAGGCCCGGGATGATCGTGTGGTACGGCCGCTTGCCCGGCGCGAGCCGGTTCGGGTGGCCGGGCTCGAGCGTGAAGCAGTGGCCGCGGTTCTGCAGCGCCACGCCGGTGCCCGGCGCGACGACGAGCGAGCCGAAAGCGTGGTACACGCTCTGGATCAGCGAGCAGGCGTTGCGATCCTCGTCGACGGCGCAGAGGTAAACGGTGCCGCCCGGCTGCAGCGCGCCCGAGACCGGCGAGCCCGCGTGCGCAGCGTCGATCAGCGCGCGACGCGACGCGAGGTACTCCTCGTCGAGGTAGCGCTCCGGCAGCGGCCCGTCGTGCACGTGGCGCTCGGCGTCGGCGAACGCGAGCTTCATCGCCTCGGACTGCAGGTGCACGCGGTCGAGCGCGGATCCGGCGGTGTGCTCGAGGCCGTCGAGGATCCCGAGCGCCTGGAGCGCCGCGACGCCCTGGCCGTTGGGCGGGATCTCGCACACCTCGACGCCGCGGTAGCGCTGGCGCAGCGGCTCGACCCACTCCGCGTGGGAGACGGCGAGATCGTCGAGCGTGAGCGGCGTGACGGCGCAGATGGCCTCGCCGACCGGGCCCTGGTAGAGGCCGGCCGGCCCCTCGCTCGCGATCCGCCGGAGCGTCGCGGCGAGCTCGGGCGCCCACGTGATCTGGCCGACGCGCGGTGCGGGCAGGAACACGCGGGCGGCCTCGTCGAAGCCCGCGAGCGCGGCCGCCGCAGCGGCCCAGTAGCCGGCGATCACGGGCGTCACGGCGAACCCGCGCTCGGCGATGTCGATCGCGTCGGCGAGCGCGCGGTCGAGGCCCAGGCGCCCGTGGCGCTCGGCCAGGGCGGCCCAGCCGGCGACGGCACCGGGTGCGGTCACCGCCAGCGGCCCGGTCACCGGGACGGCGGTCCCCAGCGCGTCGGGATCGGCTGCGGCGGGCGCGCGGCCGCTCGCGTTCAGGCCGGTGAGCTCGCCGTCGCGCCAGACGAGCGAGAAGCAGTCGCCGCCGACGCCGGTCGACATCGGCTCGACGACGCACAGCACGGCGGCCGCGGCGAGCGCGGCGTCGATGGCGTTGCCGCCGCGCTCGAGCGCCCGCAGGCCCGCCTGCGTGGCGAGCGGCTGGCTCGTGGCGACCATCCCGCGCGCGGCGACGGCGCTCGCGCGTGCCGGGAACGGTCGCGGCGTCAGATCCACGTGACCTCGTCGAGGCCCTCGAAGCCCTCGGGCAGCGGCGTTCCGACCGACGAGTTGAGCGCGACCTTGACGACCCCGAGGCCGAGCAGCGCGCACTTCAGGCGCACCGGCGAGAGCTGGATGCCGAGCAGCTCGACGACGTCCTCGCGGCCGATCGCGGCGACCTCGGTCGCGGACTTGCCCTCGATCTCCTCGCTCAGCATCGACATCGCGGCCTGCGAGATCGCGCAGCCCTGGCCGCGGAAGCGGATCGCCTCGATGCGCTGGTCGTCCGTGAGCCGCAGGTCGACCGTGATCTCGTCGCCGCAGAGCGGGTTCTGCCCCTCAGCGGTCGCGTCGTGCGGATCCAGCTCGCCGCGGTTGCGGGGGCTCTTGTAGTGGTCGAGGATCTGCTCGCGGTAGAAGTTCTCGTCCATCATGCGAACACCTCGCGGACGTCCTCGAGCCCATCGACGAGGCGGTCGACCTCCTCGGGGACGGTGTACACGTAGAAGCTCGCGCGGGTCGTCGCGGGCACGCCGAAGCGCTTCATCAGCGGCTGCGTGCAGTGGTGGCCGGCACGCACGCAGACGGCGCGGCGGTCGAGGATCTGCGCGACGTCGTGCGGGTGGGCCGGTGCGAACGTGAACGAGATCACGCCGCCGCGGTCGGCCAGGCCGGGACCGAGGATCGTGACCCCCTCGACGGCGCTCAGGCGCTCGTAGGCGTAGGCCGTGATCTCGCGCTCGTGGCGTGCGACGGCGTCCATGCCGATCGCCTCGAGGTAGTCGATCGCCGCGCCCAGCCCGACGCACTCGACGATCGCCGGCGTGCCGGCCTCGAACTTCCACGGCAGCGTGTTGAACGACGTCTTCTCGAGCGAGACCGACTGGATCATCTCGCCGCCGCTCATGAACGGCGGCATGTCCCTGAGGATCTCCTCGCGGCCCCAGAGCACGCCCGCGCCGCTCGGCCCGGGGAGCTTGTGGCCCGAGAACGCGAAGAAGTCGCAGCCGAGCTCCTGCACGTCGACCGCGCGGTGCGGCGCCGACTGCGCGCCGTCGACGACGACGACGGCGTCGCGCTCGTGCGCCCAGTCGCTGATCTCACGCACCGGGTTGAGCGTGCCGAGCGAGTTCGACTGGTGCACCACGGCGACGATCTTGACGCGGCCGACGCGATCGATCGCGGCCAGCTGGTCGAGATCGAGCCGGCCGTCGTCGGTCACGCCGATGTAGCGCAGCGAGGCGCCCGTGCGGTTCGCGAGCAGCTGCCACGGCACCATGTTCGAGTGGTGCTCCATCTCGCTGCAGACGATCACGTCGCCGGGGCCGCAGTGGGCGTTGCCGTAGGAGTAGGCGACGAGGTTCAGGCCCTCGGTCGAGTTGCGCACGAACAGGCACTCACGGCGGTTGCGCGCGTTGATGAACGCCGCCACCGTGTCGCGCGCGCCCTCGTAGGCGTCGGTCGCCTCGGCGGCGATCGTGTACACGCCGCGGTGCACGTTCGCGTAGTGGTGCTCGTAGACGTGGTTCATCGCGTCGAGCACCTGGCGCGGGGTCTGCGCCGAGGACGCGGAGTCCAGGTAGGCGAGCGGGTAGCCGTTGATCTCGCGCGCCAGGATCGGGAAGTCGGCGCGCAGCGCGGCGGCGTCGAGCGCCCCGTGCGCGAGGCCGGACGCGTCTGCGGGTGCGGTCTTCACGCAGGCAGTGTACGCCTTGTGAGGCGCGCCTAACCCCAGGCTGCCGGACGCCCGCGAGCCGGCTGCGGCAGCGCGGCGGGGACACCGCCTTGCCGCATAATCGGTGCGTGGCCGTCGACACTCCCGTCCGCACGCCCGAGCGCACCACCGACGATCGCGGCAGCGACGACAGGCCGTGGCAGGTGATCGTGCTGAACGACGATCACAACACGTTCGAGGGCGTCGCGTTCGCGCTCTCGCACACGCTGCCCGGCACGTCGTACGAGCGCGGGCTGCAGCTCGCCGACCGCATCCACAGGAGCGGCCGGGCGGTCGTCTGGAGCGGCGTCAAGGAGATCGCCGAGCACTACCACGAGCAGCTCGGCGGCTTCGGGCTCACGATGGCGCCGCTGGAGCAGGCCTGAGGCGGAGCCGCAGCGTGCGGCAGCCCTGGCGGGCTCGCACGAGCAGCCGGTGGGCCGACGGCGCCAGCACGAGCGCCCAGAAGTCGAGCCAGCAGTAGCCGCCCGGGATGCCGCTCGGCGGGTTCGCGGCCGTGAGCAGCCCCGTCGGGTCGTGCGCCGCCCAGCGCCACGTGCCGAGGTGGGTGCCGTAGAGCTCGAGCGCGGCCGTCAGCGCGAACGCGGCGGCGTACACGCCCGGCGTCTTGCCGCGCAGCGCGAAGCCCGCGAAGGAGAGGAAGAGGACGGCGCCGAGCGTGTCCGGCCGGTCGGGCAGCAGCAGGCCGCCGACCGCCCACGCGACGGCGACGGCCAGCGCGACGAGCGGGATCAGCGGTCGCCGCGTGACGGCCGCGGAGCGCCCGACGAGCACCGCCGCGAGATACACGAGGCCGTGCCCGGGCGGCACGAAGGCGGGCACGTTGTGCAGGCGGTAGGTGTAGAGGCCGAGCAGCGGCGAGGCCGAGTACTCGAGCAGCGTCGCGAGCACGACGAGCGTCGCGACCTGCATCTGCGTGTGGCGCGGCTCGCGCCACACGAGCGCGATCAGGAGCAGCCACGTCGCGGCGCCGATCAGGCGCTGGCGGCCGATGCCGCCGCCGTCGTCCAGCGCGAGCGCCAGCCCGATCCAGCCGACGACGATCGCCGCGACGGCGAACGGCCGGCTGCCGCGCTGCACCTTCGGAGGATCCTGCATCCCACCGCAGTCTCGCAGCATCCAGCTGCTACAACCCCCTGCGTGACGCCGACGAGCGAGAACGCGGACGAGCCCGTGCGCTGCGGCTGGGCGAGCGGCGGCGATCCGCTCTACGCCGCCTACCACGACGACGAGTGGGGCGTCCCGCTGCACGACGACCGCGCGCTGTTCGAGCTGCTCTGCCTCGAGGGCGCCCAGGCCGGACTCGCGTGGATCACGATCCTGCGCAAGCGCGACGCGTACCGCGAGGCATTCTTCGGCTTCGACCCCGAGCGCTGCGCGGCCATGACGGACGCCGAGCTCGAGCAGCGGCTGGCCGACCCGGGCATCGTCCGCAACCGCCTCAAGGTCTTCGGCGTGCGCAAGAACGCGCGCGCGTTCCTCGAGCTGCAGGCCGAGCGCGGGAGCTTCGACGCCTACCTCTGGGGCTGGGTCGACGGCGAGCCGCTGATCAACGCCCGCGAGGGCCTCGCCGACCTGCCCTCCTCGACGCCGCTCGCCGAGGCGATCAGCAAGGACCTGAAGAAGCGCGGCTTCACGTTCGTCGGCCCCACGATCGTGTACGCCTACCTGCAGTCGACGGGCGTCGTCAACGATCACGTCGTGAGCTGCTTCCGCTACGCCGGCTGAGCCCTCCGGCGCCGCCGCTCACGCTCCGGCGTCGGCTGCGCACCGCCGCACGCGCCGGCGTCTCGGCCCGGCCGGTCGCGCGGGACATCTACGCTCTCCGCCATGGCCGTTCTCAACCTCCATCACTACGGCTCGCCCGACGGCGCGCCGACGCTCGCGATCCACGGCGTCACCGCCCACGGGGAGCGCTATCGCCGGCTCGCGCAGGAGGCGTTCCCGGAGCGCCGCTGGCTGGCCGTCGACCTCCGCGGGCACGGTCGCTCGACCTGGGACGGGCCCTGGACCGTCGAGCGCCACGTCGCCGACCTGATCGAGACGCTGGATGCCGAGGGCGCCGACCGCGTCGACGTCGTCGCGCACTC
>DASXXY010000283.1:0-4501 GCA_036502805.1 Gaiellales bacterium
GGCCGGACGGCGGCCGATCTGAGCGGGACGCCCGCACGCCGTCGGCGATCGCCGGGCGCGGGCGTGACCGAATCGCAGATCGGTGGTACGTTCGCCGTGAGATGGAACTGCGCGACGCCCTCCGGATCCTCGACCTGCAGCCCGGCTGCACGCCCGCCGCCGCCCGCTCGGCCTACCGCGCGCGGCTGCGGCGCGACCACCCCGACACCGGGACGGGCGACCTGCGCTCGTTCGCCGAGACGCGCCGCGCCTACCGTGCGCTGCTCGTCGCCGAGGCCGGCGCGCAGGCGCCGCGGCGGCCGCGCGTCGACGTCTACGCCTGAAGCTCGAGCGCGCCCGCGGGCGCCATGAGCTCGAGCAGCGCGGCGTCGGAGACCTCTGCCGGCGACGGCTCGTCCACGCGCTGGCGCAGGAAGCCGTCGATCGCGGGCAGCGTCGCGATCGCGCGGTCGATCTGGGCGTCCGTGCCGCCGACGTAGGCGCCGATCGCGATCAGGTCGGCCTTCTCGCGGTGCAGCGCGAGCAGCTCGCGCAGCGTCCCCGCCGCGGCGCGCACGTCGGGCCCGGTCACCTCGCCGGCCAGGCGCGAGACCGACTGCAGCACGTCGATCGCCGGGTAGTGGTTGCGGTGCGCGAGCTCGCGCGTGAGCACGCAGTGACCGTCCAGGATCGAGCGCACCGAGTCGGCGACGGGGTCGTTCATGTCGTCGCCCTCGACGAGCACCGTGTAGAGGCCGGTGATCGAGCCGCGCTCGCTCGTGCCCGCGCGCTCGAGCAGGCGCGGCAGCAGCGCGAACACGCTGGGCGTGAAGCCGCGCGCCGCGGGCGGCTCGCCGATCGCGAGGCCGAGCTCGCGCTGGGCGGTCGCGAGGCGCGTGACGGAGTCCATCATCAGCAGCACGTCGTCGCCGCGATCGCGGAACCACTCCGCGATCGTGGTCGCGACGAGCGCCGCCTTGATGCGCGCGAGCGCCGGCTCGTCGGACGTCGCCACGATCACGACCGAGTGGGCGAGCGCGTCGCCGAGGTCGCGCTCGATGAACTCGCGCACCTCGCGCCCGCGCTCGCCGACGAGGCAGATGACGTTGACGTCGGCGTTCGTCGAGCGCGCGATCATGCCGAGCAGCGACGACTTGCCGACGCCCGAGCCCGCGAAGATGCCGAGCCGCTGGCCCGTGCCGCACGGGACGAGCGTGTCGAGCGCGCGCACGCCGAGCGACAGCCGCCGCTGGATGCGCGCGCGGCTGAGCGGGCGCGGGGGCGGCGCCGACGTCGCGCGGCGCTCGCCGATCTCGGGCGCGGGCAGCTCGTCGAGCGGGCGGCCGAGCCCGTCGAGCACGCGCCCGAGCAGCTGCTCGCCGACGGGGACGAGGAACGGCCTGCCGGTCGCCGCGACGGGGTTGCCGGGACCGATGCCGTGCATGTCGCCGAGCGGCATCAGGAGCGTGCCGCCGTCGCGGAAGCCGACGACCTCGGCCGCGACCGGCTGGGCGTTGCGCCCGGCCGAGATCGTGCACAGCTCGCCGACCTCGGCGCGCAGGCCGGTGGCCTCGATGACGAGGCCGATGAGCCCCTTGACACGGCCGCGGTGGCGCATCAGGTCGGCGTCGCCGACGGCCTCGAAGTACGGCGCGAGCAGTCCGGCGGTCATGCCGCCCGCTGCGCCGCGAAGGCCTCGCGCAGGAGCTCCTCCGCCACCGCGAGCTGCTCGGGCAGCTGCGCGTCGATGGCGCCCTCGGCGGTGCGCACGATGCAGCCGCCGCGGGCCACGCGGCGGTCGGGCTGCAGGTCGATCGCGACGCGCGCGCCGCTCGCGCTGGCGTCGATCCACGCGCCGACGATGTCGAGGTCGTCCGGGTTGAGCTCGATCGCGATGCCGTCGTGGGCCGTGACGCGGCGCAGCGCGCCCGCCACGACGTCGCAGACGCGCGCCGGATCGGCGCCGAGCGCGGCGCCGAGGATCTTCTCGGACAGCGCGAGCGCGAGCTCGACGGCGCGCAGCTCGGCCGCGGCGACGAACTCGAAGCGCGCCCCGGCGAGGCCCGCGACGGCGCTGTCGAGCGCCATGCGGGCCGTCGCGAGCGACTCCTCTGCGGCCGCGAGACCTGCAGCGTGGCCCTCGGCGAAGCCGCGCTCGCGCGCCGACTCGGCGATGCCGACGGCCGTCGCCTCGGCCGAGGCGACGATCTCGGCCGCGCGCGAGGCCGGGCTCTGGCCGGACGTGACGAGTCCGGTCGCGTCGAGCTGCTCGAAGACGAACGGCTGGCTCGTCACGCGACGAGCTCGTCGTCGGTGCCGTCGGCCTCGCCGCGGGCGAGGATGATGTCGCCGGCGTCCTCGAGCCGGCGCACGACCGCGACGACCTTCGACTGGGCCTCCTCGACGACGCGCCGGCGCTGCGGCGGCATCAGCGTCATCTCGTCGCGCACCATCTCGGCCGCGCGCTGAGAGACGTTCGCGAGGATGCGCTCCTTGACCTCGTCGGCCGTGCCGCGCAGGGCGAGCGCGAGATCCTTGGAGTCGATCTCCTTGAGCACGAGCTGGATCGAGCGGTCGTCGAGCTTGAGCAGGTCGTCGAACACGAACAGCAGCGCCCGCACCTCCTCGGCCAGCTCGGGGTTCTCGCCGGCCAGGAACTCGAGCACGTTGCGCTCCGTCCCGCGATCCGAGTTGTTGAGGATGTCGGCCAGCGAGCCGACGCCGCGCGCGGCCGAGTACTCCTGGCGCAGCACGGTCTCGAGCTTGGCCTCCATCACGGCCGCGACGTCCCTGACCACGTCCGGCGGCGTCTGCAGCATGAGCGCGATCCGCATCGCGACGTCGGACTGCTCCGCGGCCGGGATCAGCTGCATGACCTTGGCGGCGAGCTCGGGCGAGGGCAGGTTGACGATCACGAGCGCGATCGTCTGCGGGTGCTCGCCGCGCAGGAACGTGGCGATCTGGTCGGGCGAGGAGTCGCGCAGGAACTCGAACGGCGTCGCCTCCATGTAGCTCGACAGCCGGTCGAGGATCGAGCCCGCGCGCGCCTCGCCGACCGCCTGGGTCAGCACCTCGCGGGCGTAGCGCACGCCGCCCTCGGCCATGTAGCCGTGGGCGAGCACGTTCTCGGCGAGCTCGCGGTGGACGACCTCGGCGTGCTCGGGCGAGACCTCGCTGATGCGCACCATCTCGACGGTGAGCCGCTCGACGAGCTCGTCGGGCAGGTGGCGGAAGACGTTCGCGGCGCCGTCGAGGCCGAGCGAGACGCACAGGATGGCCGCCTTCTGGCGCGGCGAGAAGCCCGCGGGCAGCGCCCGCGCGGTTACTCCTTCATCCATGCCGCGACCTGGTTCGCCACTGCCTGGGGCTGCGTGCGGGCCATCTCCTCGACCTGGTCGCGCGCGGCGCTGCGCTTCGCCGCCGGGGCCGGCAGGGCCGCCTGGCCGCCACCGGACTCGAGCTGGGCGACCGTCATGCTGCCGCTCTGGATCTCGCGCAGCCAGGTCGGCTCGGGCACGGACTCGTCGCGCTCCCGGCGCTTGATCGTGCGCATCATCAGGAACAGGAAGACGACCGAGCCGGCGCCGATGCCGACGTTGCGGGCGAGGCCGATCGGGTTGCTCATGATGCCGTCCACCGGGCCCGGCTTGGCCGGGGCCTTGGGCGGCTTCGCGAAGGCGACGCGCGAGACGGCGAACGTGTCGCCGCGCGACGGCGTGATGCCCGCCATGCCCGCGACCGACGCCTTCAGCGACGTCACCTGCGCGGCCGGCACCGAGGTGTCGACGACGAGCGCGAGGTCGAGCTTGTTGATCGTGCCGGGCGCGACGACGCTGCGCTTGACCGTCTTGTCGATCCCGAACGTCGTCTCGCTCGTCTGATGCGTGTACTGCGACTTGCTGTTGCCGCCCGTCGAGGCGGCGTAGGACGGCGTCGTGTTCGCGCTCGTGCCGGACGGCAGCGTGGCCGGCGCGCCCTTGCTGTTGAGCGACTCGAGCGTCGTCTGCTTCGTCAGCGGCACGCCCTTCTTGGCGTACTTGACCGTGTCGACGGAGAGCTGGTTCGCGTTGAGGTCGGCGTGCACACGCGCGATCGCCTTGCCCGGGCCGAGCGTCGCCGTCAGCAGCGCGTTGATCTGGCTCGTCAGCTGCGCGGCGTAGAGCGCGTCGGCCTGGAGCTTGCCCTGCGCCGTCGCACCCGCGCCGTCGGTCGCCGTCGGCCACAGCAGCGAGCCGGTCTCGTCGGTGATCGTGACGTGCTGGGCATCGAGGCTCTTGACGCTCGCGGCCGTGAGGTGCGCGATCCCGCGCACGGTCGCCGCGTCGAGCGTCGAGCCGCCGTCGACGAGCACGGCCCCGGTCGCCTTCGCCTGCTGGTCGGCGAACAGCGTGGAGTCGGGCAGCACGAGCTGCACGCTCGCGCTCGAGACGCCGTCGATCTGCTCGATCGTCGTCGCGATCTCGCCCTCGAGCGCGCGCTGGTAGTTGACCGTCTGCTGGAAGTCGGTGGTGCCGAGGCTCGT